>NZ_CAWPKW010000291.1:697-2181 GCF_963888615.1 Brasilonema octagenarum UFV-OR1
CCTACACCGAGAGCGGCGGCACTGGACGCCCGGCGCAGACTTCGTACTTCTCCAGCATCACGGCCACTGCCTCGTCCTGGTCCAGCGCCGTGCGTCCAGTGCCGCCGCTCTCGGTGTAGGTGGCTAGCGCCTGCTTGAGCTCTTGCGCCAGGCCCAGGTAGTCCACCACCAACCCACCGGGCTTGTCCTTGAACACGCGGTTCACGCGCGCGATCGCCTGCATCAGCCCATGCCCGCGCATCGGCTTGTCGATGTACATCGTGTGCAGGCTCGGCGCGTCGAAGCCGGTGAGCCACATATCGCGTACGAGCACGACCTTAAACTCGTCCTTCGGATCGCGGAATCGCCTGGCCAGTGTCTCGCGCCGCGGCTTGTTGCGGATGTGTGGCTGCCAGTCGACCGAGTCCGAGGCTGAGCCAGTCATCACGACCTTGAGCGCGCCGTGCTCGTCGTCGGTGCCGTCCCATTGCGGTCGCAGCTTCACGATCTCGCGATACAGTTCCACGCAGATGCGCCGGCTCATGCAGACGATCATCGCTTTGCCGTCCATCGCCTCGAGCCGCCTCTCGAAGTGCTCGACGATGTCCCCGGCGACCAACTCCAGCCGCCTCCCGGCGCCGACCACCGCCTCGAGCTGCGCCCACTTGGTCCTGAGTTGCTCCCTGCGCTCGACCTCCTCGCCTTCGGTAGCTTCCTCGAAGTCAAGGTCGATCTTCGGCCGCTCGGCCTCGTCGAGCGCCAGCTTGGCCAGCCGGCTCTCGTAGTAGATCGGCACCGTGGCGCCGTCCTGCACGGCGCGCTGAATGTCGTAGACGCTGATGTGGTCGCCGAACACCGCGCGCGTGTTGGCGTCCTGCAGTTCGATCGGCGTGCCGGTAAAACCGATGAACGAGGCTTGCGGTAGCGCATCACGCATGTGGCGCGCGAAGCCGTCTATGAAGTCATACTGACTGCGGTGCGCTTCATCGGCGATCACCACGATGTTGCGGCGGTGGGAGAGCGCCGCGTGCCGGTCACCTTTCTCCTCCGGGAAGAACTTGTGGATGGTGGTGAAGACGACCCCGCCGGCCGCCACGCTTAGCAGCTCACGCAGGTTCGCACGGCTCTCCGCCTGCACCGGCGGCTGGCGCAGCAGGTCGCGGCAGCGTGCGAACGTGGCAAAGAGCTGGTCGTCGAGGTCGTTGCGGTCGGTCAGCACGACCAACGTCGGGTTGCCCATCGCCGGCTCGCGGATGATGCGGCCGGCGTAGAAGGCCATCGTCAGGCTCTTGCCTGAGCCCTGCGTGTGCCACACCACGCCAATGCGACGGTCACCAACATGACCACCAGGCTTCCGCCCAGCTTCGTATCGACCTTCTTCAGCCAGTCGAGGCAGCGCGCGCAGTGTCTCTTCCACCGCCACCTGCACCGCATGGAACTGGTGGTAGCCAGCCATCTTCTTCACGATGCGCCCGCCGTCGTCCTCGAACACGATGAAGTCGCGC
>NZ_CAWPKW010000292.1:0-2170 GCF_963888615.1 Brasilonema octagenarum UFV-OR1
GATTACAGTTACGCTACTGACATCAACAATTTTGGTCAAGTTATCTTTGACTCAGGTAAAGGCACTAGCAACGGGAGTCCAAATCGTGCTTTCTTATATACGAATGGTCAAGTGACTGAAATCAAGCCTCTCTCTGGTGACACTGATATCGCCGTTACAAGTACAATACCGTTGCCAATTTACGAGGGTTCAACGCCCGTAGAAAGGGGATGAATACGTCCTAAAGAAGTAAGCTTGGCAAAAATCTGGGTTAATAAAATAGGCTCAGGAGTTTCTGGAAGCATTTTTAATATTTCACGAACATATCGAAAGCCACGATAATAAGCTTTCAAGTCAATAATGCCGGAAACGGGATTATGTTGGCGGAAATCAGCGAGAAGATGATGAGATAAATTAACCATAAAGAATGCTAAGTTAGCAGCATTAGTCACCGCAGTTTGGCTCAGATTCATAAAATCTTCCAGACCCCAAAACTGCTTGGCATCTCGAAAATTAAACTCGATTTGGAAACGGAGTTTGTAATAGTCGATTATCTTCTCAGATGATAATTCCAGGTCACTAGAGAATAGGATGACATGGCTACGAGCATTAGTTTTAAGATTGGTTTTGACCAAAATCACTACATTTAGAGCCTGGGCAAATTCTTTGTGAAGAAGAGTAGCTTGATAAATATCACTTTGAATTTCCTCCTCAATGGTACTTGTACATAAATATTTGTTAGGTATATTACGATAATCCAGCTTATCACCGTATTTACGACGAGAGCATTTCTTGGAGTCAGGATTTTCATAAGGGAGGTATAATGCTGAATCATGGCGTAACTTAGAAATTATGTGCAAGTTGACTTGCCGAGCCATCTGTAAAGCGTTGTTGTTACCAAAATGACCATCTAATACAAAGTATGTCAGGGGAATAAAGTTACTTACTAACTTGAATAGTGAATTAATCATCTTCTGAATTAGTAATAACTCAGATGTGAATACCACTTCTGCTTTATTTTTGTTCTTACTCCCTTTTGGTCGTCCACGCCCACGTTTTTCTTTGGCTTTTACTTTTTTGATTGTTAATGTGTTATTGATTTCTATATCACTCTTGATTACCTGTTCTACCTGAATAGGAAATGACTGCCTCCGTTCAACGCTTACTAACGATAATACGAAGAAAGATAGCCCTGATATCGGTTTGCTGGCTAGGCTAGAAAAGAATCTCTCTAACCCATAAGTCTGTTTACCTGATTTACTGACTACAACCTCATCTCCTGCCAGTAAATATATTTCATTTACACCGCACAAATGCTTCCGAAAAAACAGCCAAAACAACGTTGCCCAAGGTATTACTGTATGAAAAAATCTCAACATTGTTCGATAACTACCACCAATGCCTGCCCAACGAGAAATCCCCAACATAGTGACTCTGCCGCTCATTGCTAACATCGCCAGAATTATTTGGTTCAATTGTCGCATCGTTGTAGCGTTTATCTGCGGTAACAGGCATTGTAACAATGATAAGATATCGGGCATGGGCTGCTTGTAGTTTTTGAGTTGTCGTTGTCAGAGACAATAACTCTACTACAAAAGCCCTCGCTCATTGAGCAGGCGTAGTCCAAAATCGCCAAATCAGCTTTGTTGCTACATTTAAGAACCGGATGTTCATAAGCGGCGACAGCGGAGTGTCGGGGCGGGCTGTGATCACCAGAATCCTCCACACGAAAATTTTTCTAGCCCGTTCCCGACACCGCTTATGAGAGCGAAGCGTCATCCGGTTCGTCTGCTGGAATGAGTAGTCGAGGTTGTGGAATTTAGCTCTTCATCCTTTTTTTTTGGCGAAGGTATTGAAGTATCAACAACTTTGGTCAGGTGGTAGGTAATTCGGTTAATGAAAACAACTTCACTGGGAATAACCCCTTACTGTATAGCCAAGGCAGAACACAAAGCCTCGTCGGTCTTAATGATGCTATCCCTTATGCCATCAACGATAAAGGTGAGATAGTGGGTGGAGCGCAAAAAATTGGCCCGTTTTTGTATAACAACGGAACGGTAGTTAACTTCGGCACTGAAGGTACTGTTGCATATGATATCAACAACCAGAGTCAGGTAGTCGGCATTTTAAACACTAACAAAGCTTTCCTGTATGAAAATGGTACAACGACTGCTTTGGGCACTCTCCCTGG
>NZ_CAWPKW010000293.1:0-2168 GCF_963888615.1 Brasilonema octagenarum UFV-OR1
GCAAGGTAAGGAGGGGTCAAAGGGTAAGTTTGAAGGTAGCTTCTGTGCCTAATCGTACCTTCACTGGACGAATAGCCGTAATTGGTTCTGTGGTGGAAGGCGAAACGCGGGTAGTCCCTGTGAAAGCCGAAATAGATAACCCTGGTGGAGTTCTCAAGCCAGGAATGTTTGCCGAACTTGAAGTTTTGACAAACCAAACATCGACAGCTATATTAGCTATTCCTAATTCAGCTGTGGTTGATGTCAATGGTAAGAAACAGGTTTACGTACAAAATGGTAATGCTTTTCAAGCAACTGAAGTCACTTTAGGTCAAACCTCTGGGGACATGGTTGAGGTCAAGACTGGTTTATTTGAGGGGGATATGATTGTCACTCAGCGTGCGCCTCAACTTTATGCTCAGTCTTTGCGGGGTGGTACTAAGCCAACAGAAGGTGAGGAGAAGGAAGCGCAACCCGCACAGAAGACGGAAGTTAAAACGCCTAACTTGCCAGTACCCTTGTGGTTGCTCTTATCTGGAGGAGGGACTGCTATTGCTGCAGTTGGTTTCTTAGCAGGTCGTCGCACCAAACGTCAAGAGGTTCCAGGAACACCAGAATTTATCTATGTGCCAGAAGAATCTGCTAATGGTTCTGCAAAAACCTCGGAATCTCCAACATGGGATGATAATCACCACGTGGCTCATCAGGAGCCAAAAGTCACAGTTGTAAATAAAAATACTCAACAATAAAAATGCTGAGTGCTATCATTAAATGGGCGATCTCCGCATTTCTCACAAGCGATGCGATTGCCCAAGGGGCAGTGCGCTCTCTTGTATCGCTATTATCAAAACCTTTTCCAGCTTAGATTTTGAGTGTCTTATAGCAAATGCGAATCATAACAGTGTTTTTCACTCTCCCAATAAGTGAGAGTGACACTACTATATAACCATGCTACCAAAGGAATTGTAACAATATCCAAGACTGCTAAAGCGATATGAGAATTTTGATAGTTGAAGATGACGATCGCATTGCCAAACCATTAGCTGAGTATTTAAGACGCCAACACCATATTGTGGATATCACAAATGATGGGCTTGAGGGCTGGGAATGGTCGAAATCAGGGTTATACGAAATCATTTTATTAGATTTAATGCTGCCTAAATTAGATGGAATTACTCTGTGTCAGCGTTTACGTGCTGCTTCATCTAACGCTCTCATCTTAATGCTGACAGCACGAGATACAACAGGCGATAAAATTATTGGACTCGATGCTGGTGCTGATGATTATTTAGTCAAGCCGTTTGATCTAAAAGAGTTAGCAGCACGCATCAGGGCATTAGCTAGGAGAAGTCAAGAGATTCGCCCACCGATTTTAATTCACGGGGAAATGCAACTCGATCCTGCTACCCAACAGGTTACTTATGCAGGGGATGCTCTATCATTAACCCCTAAAGAATACATGATATTAGAATGTTTTTTGAGAAACCCAAATCAAGTTTTGACTCGTTCGGCAATCCTCGATAAACTGTGGGAATTTGATAAGTCTTCTGGAGAACAAACCATCAAAACTCATATCACCAATTTACGGAATAAGCTCAGAGCCGCTGGAAGTTCAGAAGACTTTATTGAAAGTATCTACGGCATTGGTTATCGTCTCTGTCAAAAATGAAAAACTTGGTTATTTTTTAGCATTTTTATCAACAAAGCTCTCAGCTAATAAATGATAATTTGATACTCACAAAAATGTGTTTCAAAAAATTCGTTATCGGTTATTGTTGTCTTATTTGGTAGTGTTCGCATCGCTGCTGGGAATATTTGCTCTAGCAGTCCGAGTTGCTTTCACTCGCAGTCTGACTCAACAAACAACAGATAAACTCATAGCCATAGGACAAGGTGCGGCTGCAAATGCAGAGTTTGAAAAAGATCACCTGACAGTAGAAAGTGACTTTCGTCCACAAGACTTAATAACTCGTCATCAGGCATTGCAGTGGTTTGATACTCAGGGAAATTTGATTGCCCAACAAGGACAAACTGTCTTAACTTTACCCTTGTTACCAAGCAAAATGGTACAAGTTCAAAGTGGTAAAGTCCCTATTCAAGCAGTGACTATACCAATTATTGGTAGCGATAATAGTCAACTAGTTGGGTATGTCAGAGTAAGTCAATCTCTAGAAGAATTTGAGGAAACC
>NZ_CAWPKW010000294.1:0-38416 GCF_963888615.1 Brasilonema octagenarum UFV-OR1
TAGCGTCTCCGCAGGAGATACCCGAAGGGCTTCCCGCTTTCTTAGCACCTGGCGTGCCAAGAACGCCAAGACAAAAACGCCAAGAGGAGAAAAGAGAATGGATCAGGTTTCATCAAGAGGGTTTCAGGGGAATTGGTTTTATAGTTTTTGGAAGTTTTCGCGTCCGCATACGATTATTGGGACGAGTTTGAGTGTGTTGGGGTTGTTTTTGATTGCTGTTGCTGTTAGCGATGGTAGTTATTCTTTATTTCCCCTTTTGGGTGCATGGGTTGCCTGTTTGTGTGGCAATATTTACATTGTGGGGCTGAATCAACTTGAGGATGTGGCAATTGACAAGATTAATAAGCCTCATTTGCCTGTTGCTGCTGGGGAGTTTTCTTTAACGACTGGCAAATGGATTGTCGCTGTGACTGGTGTTTTGGCGCTGGTTGTTGCGTTGCTTCAAGGATCATTTTTATTTGGAATGGTGGCGATTAGTTTGGCGATTGGTACTGCTTATTCTTTGCCACCTATTCGTTTGAAGAGATTTCCGTTTTGGGCGGCGGTGTGTATTTTTTCGGTGCGTGGGGCGATTGTGAATTTAGGACTGTATTTGCACTACAGTTGGGTTTTTGAAAAGAGTTCGTCAATTACAGCGGCGGTATGGGTGTTGACGGTGTTTGTTTTGGTTTTTACTTTTGCGATCGCCATCTTCAAAGATGTCCCTGATATGGAAGGTGACTTACTGTACAATATCAAAACTTTGACTCTCCAAATCGGTAAGCAAGCCGTTTTTAATCTTGCTCTTTGGGTGATTACTGTTTGCTATTTGGGGATGATTGGAGTTGGTGTGTTGCGGCTGGCTGAGGTGAATTCTGTTTTTTTGGTGATGACTCATCTCGTCGCGCTAGTTTTGATGTGGTGGCGGAGTAGACAAGTTGATTTGCAAGAGAAAAGTGAAATTGCTCGTTTTTACCAGTTCATTTGGAAATTGTTTTTCTTAGAGTATCTGATTTTCCCTATGGCTTGTCTTTTGGCTTGAAGATTTCAATAAAATATTACGAACAATCCAATTTATAAAAGTGAGGTAAGTAAGTGTAAATAATTAAACGCGAATTGATATTCTGTTTATTTACGCCCATCTACTTATCATTAGTAAAAAAAATAGAAATTACTTTAATACCTGTTATATCATGTCCGGGTAATGACTTACGATTAAGCGCCAGTTTTCAGCCACCAATGAAAAGCCGTTAAGCCACGGATTAAATCTGGCTGTTGGAGTAAAGATTGACACCGATTAAATAAAACATCCTCTAAATCATGGAGTGTCTCAAAAGATTGATTAGCAATTGGTTCGTCTACTAGACTCCACAGCCTTTCTGCGGGCTGTAATTCAGGTGAGTGAGATGGCAAAAATGTTAAATGTAGCCCTTCTGGAATCTCTAAACTCTTACTGGTATGCCATCCGGCTCGGTCAACAGCTAACATAATGCGTTTCTTAGCACCATTACCAAATTCCTGAGCAAAATCGGCTAAAACCTGATTAAACAATTCTGTATTCACATAAGGAAGAATCCACCAATAAGTTTCTCCGGTTTTGGGATGTACAAAAGCATACAGCCATAACCATTTAAACCGCCAATTCACATCAGCGATTGGTGTTTCCCCTTCTGGTACATAAACTCGTCGCAAAATCGGTTTAAGTCCTAAGCGTTCGCGAAGCGTTGCCGAAGGCATTTGCTCATCCTCACACCACAACTGAACTTCTGCATTCGGATAAGTAGCTTGGATTTGTTCTACTTCTGTTGCGAGTTTTTTTTCCAGGCTTCTTGCTCAAAATAATCACTTTTTGTGTGAGATGGGCGGGGTACTCTGAGTCTAAAAGTCATCTGCCTCAATATCTCCCATCCCCTCTGTCGGCTGATGCCAGTTCCTGTCGCTTGAGTTAACCAATCTGCTACCTTTCTCCCGTTCCATAATCCTCCATCCGGTGCTTTTTCTTGTAACACCTGCCATAACTGTGCTTGCTGGATATCATTTACTAATGGCTGTGTACCTTGATTTAACTGTCTGCGTTAAGCGTAGCTCTGCCCTAGGCAATCCCCTAATCCTTCCACGCCTGACTCGTTGTATCTTTTTACCAATGCGTATATCCATGTTCTGCTGTAGCCAGTGATTTCCTCCACTTCTTCCGTTTTTTTTCCTTGTGCTATTAACCAGATAATCTGATACTGACGGCTTTCTATGCCATCTTTAGCTTGACGGTAAAGTTTTTCTAGCTCTTCTAGACTCAGATGTGCGGCTACACTAATTCGTTTCGGCATTAGTCATCTTTGCACTCACTTCTTTTATCATAAGCGATTACCCGGACATGATATTACCCGGAACATAGGTTTTATCGGTTTTTCTGTTGTCACAAATTCAGAAGCACTAACCGAAAGTGCTGCTGCTATATGTAGTGCATCCATTGCTGCCAAACCATCTAGTTGCCAATGCTGCATCTAGGAGCGAAAAACCCCCACATAACTTACAAAAATTCTTAAATTCTATTTGCTGCTTTTCTAGTTGGTTTGTAAAAATATCGGAATTCGCTGCTCGATATCGTAACTCGTTACAAAAACTTCTTTGAGATTATTTTCTAGAGGAGCATTACCAAAATATTGCCTTAAAATTTCTTCTTTGCTTTCGGAAGGATGTTTCGGCTGAAGAAATATATCCTCTAATGGGCCAAGTAGTCTTTCAAACAATAGCTCATAAAATATTTCTACCCCATACTCAAGAAATAGCTGTAAAAGAAAGATCCTCAGCAGTGTATTCAGCTACTGGCAAGTTATCAGATACATCGGAAGTTAATCGCGGTTTAGTTAGTCCAAGTGCTAAAATTCCGCCACTGGAAGTGCCAGTAATTAAATCAAACAAACTGAATATAGGCTTTTGTGTCCGCCTTTCAATTTCTGCTAGGAGTAATGCAGGAATAATGCCCCGAATACCGCCTCCATCAATGGAAAGTATTTTATATTTGGGACGGGCTTTTGTATTCATGGTTTCTGGCGATTCTTCCCGAGTTAATATTTGTGCTTGTTGGATATTGACGGGATCTTCAGTTTGGTCTGTTTTGGTTTCCTCGTCATGTGGTTCGAGAGCGATCGCAGTTGGAATAATCTCGGGTTCTTCGCTGTTTATTTCTGTCTGTTGAATTTCCTTTGGTTGGTTTTCGTCGTCGCTTACTAACGATACCGTTGCTGCTAATAAATTTGTAGTTAGTGGTGAGATATTTTCTTCAGGAATAACTCCTGTCTCAGTTTGGATCTCTTGTTGAATATTTTCTTGATTGGATGATTCTGCTACAAATGGAACTGGATTTGATGATTATGTTGCGAATGGAATTTCTGCTAAAGTCCAAATAGGATTACCACGAAAATTTCCTTGATAGGACTTTCCCTTTTGGTTTTTGACAGTTGTACCTTGCCCTTCCTCTAATTTCCAGTAAGCCACTAATCCTTCTTCATCTCCGACTATTAGCCCACAACGATGAGTCTGGATTTATGCTTGAGTACAAGGATAATTCCAAACGCTAATGTTTGCTAATTGTCCTTTGAAATAGACTTGTTTATGTAACGTTGCTCCCAGGATTGTAGAACTTGTGGCTTTGTTGAAAGATGAACCTCTAAGAGAATCGTTGTATTCACGCTCGTCAAGATATACGGTTAGCTGACCACTATTAAAAACAATAGCAAAAAAGTGCCATTGTCCTATAGTTAATTCTCCTTGCCCAAAGGTTTTGATATTTTTGCTAACACTTTCATCAATGTAGATATCTAGGCTTCCTGCTTCACTGATGCCGAATTCAAAATTATCGCTATATCTCTCTGAAGAACGGGCAAAAAATACATTGCGCGTCCCGTAACTAGTGGCTTTCTTTGTTAATTCATGTGGAATTACCCATCCTGAAACTGTAAAAGCTGAACTTCCTTGAGCGAAAACGCCGCCAATATCGTTTCTGCCAAAATCTATATAATCATTTAGTCCATCAAATGTTAAAACTGTTTGTGTATTTACTAGGTTTCTCACAAGAGTTTCATCTCCAAATATTAATAATTCGTACTTTTAAATAAGGTGTTTAATATTAATGAACTTCTTCGTTAATATTAAACACCTTTAAAAATAGAAGACAAGAAAAATACACAAGGCTCAATCCCCTAATTTTTATTAATTCAGTAATACTTCTGCGATCGCCGGCGAAATGGGGCAGTGTGGTGAATATATCTCCATCCAAAAAAATTCCCCGACTGGGTTAACTTCGAGGAATACATGGCGACCATCGGGGGTGACAATAATATCAATTGCTCCATAGTTTAAGCCAAAAGAAGCCATAGTGAACAAGAAAAACCCCAATTTTTTAAAAAAGTCGGGGTTCTGAACAAGGACAATTTTTACAAATCAAAATAGAAAACTATTCTTTCACAGGCGAGAATTCAACAGATTGAACAGATTGTCTAACCGCTAAACTCTCAGCCATTTCAACACACTTGAGTTCTTGTCATAGGGGTACGTCAAGCCATTCCTAGTAGTAATAGAATCTCCTTTGCTTGCCTTACTTCTAATAGTGTTAATGGAATAGTTAGTTAATTGACTTATTTCCTTATGAGTGAGCTTTTCACTTGTGATTGTTTCTGTCAATATTTGAGATTCATTTTGCGACTCACTATTAGGCGCGCTTTGAATATTTATTGCTTTTTGATTTCGATAATCCTGCACAGTCACAAGTTGCCAGTTGGAATCTTGTGAAAGTTCCAAAACCCATTGATGATAATCAAACAGACTTTCCCGATGCCCAACACTGATAAATGTTGTTTTCGTTAGTTGTAGTTTTTGATACAAGCTTTCCTCATTTTGCAAATCTAAAGCACTCGTTGCTTCATCTAATATAGTAAAGCTAGGATGAGTAACTAACAGTCGTGCAAAAGCCAAGCGTTGTTGTTCTCCTATCGATAATATATTCTCCCAAGGAACTTCTGTATCAAAGCCATCGACTCGACTGAGTAAGTTTTGTAGGTTGACCTGTTGCAAAACTTCTTTGAGTTCTGCATCAGTCATTTGACGACTGGTATTAGGATAGAGCAATTGTTCGCGCAAAGTTCCCAAAATTATGTAAGGACGTTGGGGTAAAAATAAAACTTCCTCTAAAGGAGGTCGCACCAGACGACCAGTCCCCGCGTTCCATAAACCAGCGATCGCTCTTAATAGAGAACTTTTACCTCGACCACTAGGGCCGACAATCAATAAACCTTCTCCTGGTTGAACAGACAACGATAAATCTTCAACGATTACCTGTTCATAGTTGGGCGTTTGTAAGGTGACATTTTCAAAAGCAAGATGCTTTTCTTCTATTATTTTAATAGTACTGATATTTTCGGGTTGCTTAGTTACTTCTTCTGAAGCATCTGAAAAGTCAGATAAACGCTCAACATAGCTAGAAAATCTTCCCGAAGTTCCAAATTCATTAATTCAATCTGCCATAGCGTTAGCAAACAAACCAGTAGCTAAACTGGCTTGACCAACTTGTCCGAAATCAATTTCACCATTAATATATAATGGTCCCAGTACTAGAAACGGAAATATTTGGATAATAGCCTGATATCCTCTGTTAAAAATTTCCTTACCTCTTTCCCAATTAATCTTGCGTTCAATATTTTTTAGGACATTACTGAATCGGCGCTGAATTATATTTGATTCTTGCTTTTATCCTTGAAAAAAAGCTATCGATTCAGCGTGATTACGAAGATGAGTTAGGGAATAATTATATTCAGCTTTAAGTTCAAGTTCCTCTTGATTAATCTTATTCAATTCTTGAGTTAAATAAATAGCAATCAAATTTCCTATAACCGTATAAACAAGCATAACAATAGCGATCTGTTGGGAAATTGACGAAACAATTACTAAAAAAGCCGTCATTTCCAGCACTTTTTCTAAGAAAGTAGCTGAAAACGAGGTGGTAATCCACTCTCCTTGGGGTGTGTATACTTCTAATCCTCCTCCTTGATCCTGAAATAGTAAGGTGATGCTGCCCAAATCAGTGTGTTCAAAAAAGCGAGTTTGTCCTAGTTTTGGCGCTTGGGAAATGTTGGGATAGTAATTGAAAACTCCGGCGTGGTTTTGCTGAGAATGTAAATCGGTAAAGTAGGAATTTGGTAGTTGCAGGGCGATCGCCAATGCTTCTAGTATATTCAAAGCACATTCTTGGCTAGCTTGAAAGAATTGCTGCAAAACTTGACGAAATGCCGGCGGATTTTCTGGCCATTGATTAGGGACATCCAATGACTCTGTATAATCATCAGCCCCGGATTTGTTTGGGTCAAATTCAATAGTATTTATCTAAAAATAGAATTGAATCTTCTGCCATTGCCTGATTCAAGAATTATTCCTCACGCATTAAATCACAAGTGCTACATAGCGGGCTCGAATTAAATTCATATTCATGTGTTCTACCAATATAATCTTTAACAGAACCCACAATACCTGTTCCATTTACATCTATACAACAGGTGTTGATACTTCCATTCCACAAAACTACAACTCGCTTTTTAGTTTCAAAAATGCACGGCTTTTGCTTTTTTATCGTACTAGTTAAACTTCTGCGTGATGTAGTTTTAGAAGTTACTTGTCCAGCCCAATCATGCTTTTCCTGCTGATGAGGATTATAGGTATAGACGATAGACAAAGGAATAGATTTTTCCTGAAACATTTGTTGAATGCGTTCTTTCTGCCCAATAAGATGTTCCGACAGATAAATATCGTGTATTCCTAATTCAGACAAGCCCCATGCCATTGCCTCATCAAGGAGTATACCGTTGGTGATAAAATTGCACTCAATTCCTTTTGTTTTAGTATAGGCGATAAAATCTAATAATTCAGGGTGAAGTAGGGGTTCTCCAAAATTGTTAAGAAACAAATCTTTTTGTCCACATTCAATTGCTAATTCAACAACATCTACAAATGTAGAAAAAGACATATTTCCTTTCGTTCTACCTTGAGATGGCTGAGGACAGTAAGAACAGGTTAGATTACAAAAATTTGAGATTTAAACTTGATAGATATACATAGTTTTGAAGCCCTAAAATATTAACAACTACTCAATACAATCATTCATTTGTGCGTGGAGTGCATGAGTTTAGTAACATTTGTGGTAAACGGCGCGATCGCCTCCTGCAACAAAAGTGTCAATGCAGTCTTTCCCACGAGAAACCGCCGCCGGTGCAGAAGTACAGTAACCACCAAGATGCTCCCAATCACTCCAGACGGAACCATCCCAACTCTTGCGGTACATTGCACCATCACAGCCAACAGTAAAGATATCTAGCCGATTTTCCGTAACATAAGTGGCAGCGACACCATACTGGCAATACCCTCCCAAATTTTCCCAACCACTCCAGGTTGAGCCATTCCAGTGCTTGTGATAAATCGCACCATCTCCGCCTAAAACAAAGGTATCAATGCAGTCTTTCCCACGAGAAACCGCCGCCGGTGCAGAAACACAGTAGCCTCCGAGATTTTCCCACTCATCCCAGGTTGAACCATTCCATCGCTTGTGGTACAGCGCACCATCAATGCCAACATTAAAAATATCTAGCAAATTCTCACTACCAGAAGCGGCGGCGATTCCATAGTGGGAATACCCGCCAAGGTTTTCCCAACGACTCCATTTTGAACCATCCCACCATGTGCGGTAAGTAGCGCGATCGCTACCTAAAACAAAGGTGTCAATGCGATTCAACCCCCAAGAAACCGCAGCTGGCGAGGAAATACAATAACCACCAAGTCTTTGCCAATCGCTCCAAGTTGAGCCATCCCACCATTTATGCCATAAAGAGCCAATACTCGCTGTGAGTAAAACATCCAGCCGATTCTCTGACCAAGAAGTGGCTGTAACACCATACTGGCAGTATCCGTCTAAATATTCCCCATCAGTAGAAAATATTGGCATATCTTCTTTAGAGGCGGGACTCATCGCCGGAAATGGCATACCCCGATCCTGAGAAATTGCTGCTGTAGTTGGAAAACTGGTTGTCATTGGCCTGTTTTCTTGCTTTGTGTTCTTTGCGTTCTTTGCGGTTCGTTAAAAAACTGACTTTGACAAAGAGTTAAGCCTTAACTGACCCTTATTGCATAACACTTGTGATAAATTGCGCGATCGCTACCCAACACAAAAGTATCAACACGCTTTGGCGCAGAACCAACCGCAGCCGGCGCAGCAATAGAATAGCCGCCGAGATTATTCCACCCAACCCAATTTGAGCCATCCCAGTACTTCTGGTACACAGCACCGTTACGAGCAATGATGTAAATATCTAGGCGATTTTCAATTCCCGAAGCAGCCGCAACACCATACTGGGAATAGCCACCGAGTTTTTCCCAACCACTCCAGCTTGAGCCATCCCAATACTTTTGATAGATGGCGCGATCGCTACCCAAGGCAAAGGTGTCAATCCGGTTTAATCCCCAATAAACCGCAGCTGGTGTAGAAATACAGTAGCCCCCCAGCCTTTCCCAATCACCCCAGATTGAGCCATCCCAACACTTTTGGTATATGGCTCCATCCCAGTTGACGATAAACAGATCCAGCCGATCTCCCCAAGAAGCAGCCGCCACACCGTACTGAGAATATCCGCCAAGATTTAGCCAATCGCTCCAGGTTGAACCATCCCAGCTTTTATGATACACAGAGCGATCGCCTCCAATCACAAAGGTATCAATCCGATTCTCTCCTCTGGCGATCGCAGCTGGTGCAGAAACACAGTAGCCCCCTAGTCTTTCCCAATCACTTCAGACTGAGCTATTCCACTTTTTGTGGTACATAGCGCTATCTTTGCCAATGCTAAAGACATCCAGCCGATTTTCTGCCCCAGAAGTGCCAGCGACACCGTACTGAGAATAGCCGCCAAGATTTTCGCCATCCATTGCAAAGGATGGCATATCTCCTAACGAAGCAGCCCCCATCATCGGGTATGGGGTTGGTGAAGGATAGGGCATACGTACAGAAGCGTCTTGAAGTTCCATTTCAAGCGGTGGCATCTCGTTAGATATTTCCTCTGCCGTTGTTTGGCTTGTTGTCATTTGCTTTTAATTTTTTCAAAACTAAGTTAATAACTTGGAAGCTGAATTAATTACGAATTACGAATTATCTAAAGTATGTAAAATTACTTTGGCAGCTAGTTTATGTCCCGCCGGATTCCAATGACCATCAATATCAAAGTAAAGCTTTTCTTGCTTGCTATTTTTCTAAAATCATCAGTTAAATTGACACAAGTTACATTTTTTCATTTTGCAACATCACATAAACGCTGATACCCAATATCTTCATTTTTGAGCAAACCTACATTTTCAGGAAATAACTGGACGTAATCTTTGATATAAGCTGATTCTTTTGAAGGTACGATAAAAACAAACAGCTTAACTCGATTTTCTTTGGTCAAACGAATGATTCGTGATAATGCCGCTTCTACTTTGAGAACTCCATCAGATGTCAAATAATCGCTATCTACACCAACTCCTGACTCAGGTGTTGCCAGCGATAAATTAAATAGAGTTCAACCATTTTTTGCTTCTTTAAAGATAGATTTTCCAGTTTTTACTGCCAAGCTTTTTTTACTATTTTTCAAGACAAACTGGTAGAGAAAGGTTTTTTCATACCAAGGCGAAAAACTTCTTTCTTTCAGTGTATCATATATCTTTTGACCAATATCCGATGAATAATTAGTCAAATCATTAGCAACTATAGATAAGACGGCTGTCTGAGGTTTATATTTGGCGATCCATTCATTAAATAATGTTTCATATTGAGCAAAAGAATAACCGGGAACACCTAAATTAATTACTGTCTGCTGCAACTCTGATTCTACCAGTCTGGGAAATATTATTTCTTCACTGACCCATTGACCCCATGTAAATGAATCTCCAATAAAATACAAGTTAGATTTTGTCTAATCTCTCCCTATATTGCGAAATCCATAACTATCTGTATTAGCAACTTCTGTAACTTTTGCTTCTTGCCAAATAGTTTTGAAGTCTTTCAGGTTTGATTTAGGTTTGTAACCTAATTGAGCATCTGGTTGAATAAATTGATAAAAAATTTGCGCCTTGGATTTTTGTGGGGCAGCAACTCCAGTAGTAATGGCAAAAGTTTCGATGATTAACAGCCCAACTATAACTCCAGCCAGCATGAGCAATAAATTTTGTAGCCAACGCTTTATTTTTCCCATTAATTCCTACTCTTAGAGGTTGTTTTAAAAGTATTTGGCTGTGATTTTAGGCACTTATTGATTCCCCCTAACCCCCCTAAAAAAGGGGGGTTAGGGGGAATCAAAGTCCTCCTTTTTAAGGAGGATTTAGGAGGATATAGAACCTTTTGATACCGACAAGAGGACTTTTAAAACATCCTCTTACAATTACGAATTACGAATTATTTTGGACAATCCCTTTTCGCACAGTGTTTTAGCAACAATCTCCCCTGCTAACTGATGTCCCAAAGCATTCCAATGTCCGTCGCAACGAAAAGTATTATCAAACCCATGTAAGCAGACATTATTCTGCTCGGCATAAGCCTGAAAATATTCTCCTAGATTAATAGTAGTAAAACCTTCACGTTCTCCTAATGCTGCAATCCGCTTTTCTGGGTAAAACCAATCTGTTAACCCTGACACTTCCTGATGATGACGCACGACAGGATCGGGATTAACTTGCAGGGGAGTTGTTAGCGTTACTACAGCAAAGTTTGGTTTTTTAGTAATTGTTTCATTATATATTAAACTAATTAGTCCTTCTGTTTGTTGCCATTCAGGATCAGTTGCAGTGTTGTATGCAAGCCATTCTGTTTGCTTTAAGAAATTCTGCCATTCAGGGTCAATATAGGGAGAAAGTGTTGCAGGTTGTGTTGCTAACTGGGGGTCTTGTTTTTTATTATCTTGGTGAGGAAGTGGTAAAGCGTATTTTGCTTGTTTTAAAAGCTGTAAAATCCGTAAACGATCTTGAACTTGGAGATAAGCCTGATGCCACCATGACTTTTGTGAGCGATAAATATCCATATTTACAAATGAGTCATCAAGCACCCAATTATCATCTCGATCAACAAAATAGGGTTTCATGAGGGCGCTATTATCCATAGCAGTCTGACTCACCATTTTTTCGGTGAGACTGCGGGAGTTGTTGATGACATCGTTACCTGGATAAAAATTCAGAAGTACGAGGTCTGGTGAATAGTCCCAGACCTTTTCTTGCAAGGCGATCAGTTCTTGATCGGTTCCATAACCATTCACTCCGAAGTTCATCACTTCTACGTCACGACCTGCTAGGGTGGGACAATTTTTCAGTTCGCGTTCAATAACGGCGGCGATTCCTTGTGGTTGTGGCAGCTGGCGTGCTTCTGTAAAAGAATCTCCCAGCAAGGCAATGCGAAAAGTGTTCTCTGGCTTAACCTGCGGATGTTCTTGGTCGTGAAAGCCGTCGCTGTTGTATTGAACATAAGCTTCTCCTTCGTCCCGAACCCACCCAGCCGCATAAGGTCGTCCTGCCCAACCTCTATGTTCATCAATCGTTTTAATCAAGGTCGTATAGTAGAAAAAATCAAGTTAACATTACTAATTTTTAAACATGTTCTCCGCCAAATATTAATTTTCGATCTATATATTGAGACTTACTCTGACTCAAAATCAATGCAGTTAGTACCAAAGGCGTACCAATCAAACCGCGTACTCCAAACTTCTCACCGAGTAGCCAAAAGGAAAAAACGGACGTGAGTACCGGATCGAGGATACACAATAGCGCCGCCTCGGAAGCTGAAATCCATTGCTGACCTATTGTTTCTAACCAGGTAGTACCAGCAGTCCCTACCAGACCGAGATAGAGGACAATGCCATAGTTATTGCTCAGCGTCTCAAATTGCCCGACGCTTAAATCCGGTACTGCCCAGATGGTACTTAACACTGCTACAATCCACAGTTGGATGGCAGTCAAGGATAGGGTTAAGTGGCGTTGTGCCGTTTGCTGAAGTACCAGCATATAAACCCCGTAAATGAAGGTGTCGCCAAACAATAACAAGTCACCCATGCTTAGAGAGCCATTTTCCCAGCACATAATGCCGATGCCTGTGAGGGCAACTCCGGCGGCGAGTAAAGTTTTAAGTAGCAAGGGCTGACCGAATAACGCCCCCAGCAGGGGTACAATGATCACATTTAGGCTGAAAATGAATCCTCCCCGGTTGGCATTGGCAGTTTCCAGCCCCCTCGCTTGGAAGGCGAAGCAGGCGAAAAGTAGAAGTCCTAAAACTATGCCATCACGTAATATTTGAACGTTTAAAGAGCGTAAGTGCGGGGTAAATATTGCTGCTGCAACAGTAAAACGGCTGGCGGTGAGTACAGCTGGTGAAAAGCTAGTGACTGTATCTTTGGTCAGTGGGAAGGTTGTCGCCCATATTAGAGTGACGATCGCGATCGCAATTATGCCCCGAATGTGGAGGGCGTTTTGCGTGCGTTGAGTGCAGTCATCTAGTTTCATGTTATGTTTACCATTCATTTAGACACGTTGCAATGCCCCAGAATTTCTTAGTTCTGCTAAGGTGGCATTGCCAGTACAAAATAAAGCTGTTTCGAGTTCAGCAATCAGAACTTCGACCAACTCATCAACGGCGGATTCCGATTTGACGGCTGCTTCTAAAAAAGGTCGGGCTAAACCTGCTAAATCGGCTCCTAAAGCGATCGCTTTGGCGACATCCAATCCATTGATTAACCCGCCGGAAGCAATCAAGGGAATTGTCGGCGCGTTCCCCCGGATGGAATTGATGCACTCGGCGGTTGGTAAACCCCAATCAGCAAAAGTTTGTCCCAAACGGCGCTGCTTGTTGTCTTTTGCGCGTTGGCTTTCTACTTTTGACCATGAAGTTCCACCTGCACCGGCAACATCAATGGCTGAAACTCCTGCATCAATTAACTTTTGTGCCATCGCCGCAGAAATTCCATTTCCCACTTCTTTGACAACAACCGGAACAGGTAGTTGCTGACAAAGTTGGGCAATTTTACCCAACAGCCCCCGGAAATTTGTATCTCCTCTTGATTGCACACACTCTTGCAGGGGGTTAAGATGCAAAATTAGTGCATCCGCTTCCAGAGAATGAACAAGATGCAAGCAATCATCAAGTCCACATCCATAATTTAGTTGTACAGCTCCTAAGTTCGCTAACAACAAAATGTCAGGAGCAAAGGAGCGCACGGCAAAGGTAGGAGCTAAATGAGGCTGTTCAATCACAATTCGTTGCGAACCAACTCCCATTGCTAATTGGTAGCGTTGAGCAACAATTGCTAAACGAGTGTTGACTAGCTGCGCCAATTCAGTTCCTCCTGTCATCGAAGAAATCAGTACAGGAGCGCCAAGATTTTTACTCAGGAAGGTTGTTTGCAGATTGATATCGCTGCGGTTGATTTCAGGAAGACAGTGATGAGTGAAGCGATAGCACTCAAATCCACTAGTTACCTGCTGAAACTGGACATCTTCTTCTAAGCAGACACGTAGGTGGTCGGCTTTGCGAGTCTCAATTTCAGTTACAGCATTGACTGATGGGACAGTGGTAGTCATAATGGTTTGCGTTGACGACGGGTTATTGGTAGCTTGGTGTAAATAGCCTCCTGAAACTTAGCAACATCAAATTCGGCAATACTAAATACTCCTGTTTTATCGAACAGCCGCGAGGAAACGCTGTCTTGACAGATGTAGTTAACGCGAATTTCCTCATGTAACGATTCCAAAAGCAGTTGGATGTTTGCTAGCTGCGCATCTTCAATGGCTTTACTGTGAAGCTCGTTTGGGTCAAGAACATGACCATAACTGCGAACATGAAAACGGCACTCTCTTGACCGGGCGGGAACTAACGAAAAAGTTTGGACGTGTTCGGGAAATACGCTCAAAGAAAAAGGCATTGGAATTTCTTCTTGCGCTGACATCGAGCAGAAGGCAGAGTAACACAGCGTTTCAGGCAGAGACTCGTTTTCCGCAGCGAAATCTTGTAATTGCTGCTCACGCTCCCAAGAATGTCGAGCGATCGCTTTGGCACAATCATAATATTGTCGCTCGATTGGGGTTAAGCTGGGTGAAGCCGGATCGGGCATCGGAATAATCATGCCGTTAATGCCTTCACAATCACTCGACACTCCAAACCGACGAGTTAAACCTTTGTGCATCATGGGAAAGTGGTAATCTTCTAAAAAGTTTTCCCACAGGAGTTTGTAATCCACCTCCACATTAATGTTATAGCGACCAACTCCACCAATGGGTTGCATATCTTGTAGTTGGTAGGGTTCTAATAACCCAGGTAAATACCAACTATCGGCTAATCTTGAGCCTTCCCAACTAAAGCGAATGAAAATAAATCCATAAAAAATGTCAATATCGATGGGTTCTAAACCGTAGTTGGGTAAACCAAATTTTGGATAGCTTCCCCGTTGTGTGACATCCTGAAGTTTGCCAGCGAACAATTCACCACTTGCAGTGCGGATGACATAGGCTCTTTCACCGATAATATCTAGCCAAGTGAAGTTACCCGGTTGTGGAACTTCGTTGATATGGCAAACAAATTGCCAAGTTGGTTTAATTAAATGCTCAACTTCGAGAGCAAACAATGCTGGATCGCCATAAATCCAGATTGGCAATGCTTGCCTTCTTTGAGATGATTCGGCATATTCTATGTCATCAGCATCAATTTTGGAATACTCAATAGACTTTCCAATGATTTGCTTTTGATCATCATTGCTGTAAACTCCTTGCAGCACTTCATCCAATTCTGCGGTTGACCCATCACTATTAACAGTCAGGATAACCTGTTTGAGTTCCGCAATCAATGACTCTAATATTAATTGCCGACTATCGCTTCTTCCTTCTGAGGTAATCTCTACAATTAGCTGTTTTATTTTCTCTTCTAAATAACCAATTCTCAACCAGAGGCGGATTTGTTCTGGAAGTGTGGCGCTTTCTCCATCTGCATAGCCTGGACTCACAGAATTAAGCAGATTTATAATTTCTACCCCGATATTTTGATGGCTTTCAGGTTGTGATTCTTGCTTGATATGACTATTTTCTGAAAAATTGGCAAAAATTCCCTGATTTTCATCAATTTTGACCTCAAACTCCTGCAAACTGTAGTTTGTCAAATCAAAATCAGCACCAAACTCTCCTCTATTTGCACCTGGTGCATTCTTGCAATGACCATCTATACCATAAGCCCATCCATGATAAGGACAAAGAGCCCATTTATCTACATTTACACAACCCTGACCTTCAAAGACCGGTGCTTGGCGATGAGTGCAGACATTGAGGAAAACGCGAATCCTTCCATCTGCTTGGCGTACAGCCACTAACGGTTCCTGAAAAACCTGAACAGTAATAAAATTTCCAGGCTTGGGAATTTCTGCCGCGCCACAAATAAAATACCAGTTTTTCTCTAGTTCCGATGGTTCAACAAAGATTGAACGTATAATTTTAGCGGCAAAGTAATTATAAACAGTTTTTATCTTAACTTCTGACTGATTTTGTTTGTTATATTCAGCAACTCCATTTAATAAAGATTTATAAATATCTTCAATAGTAGGATTGCCTTTTGCTGATAATAAATTGGTGATAAAACTATTCCATGCTACCTCATTGTTCTTAGGAAAATTAGTTCCCATAGCAACAAGTAAATATTGTTGTTGTCCAACTTCAACAAAAAGTTTACACAGTTCCTTTTCTTTGACTAAAGTCATTTCCTTTTTCCTACTCGATCATCATATTCGGGAGTAATTGTTATGGAATTGTGGCAACAATAGGGAATTGGTGTACCCTAACTCTTCTAATTTACTCAAAATTTTATTTGCGCTTTGGGAAATACTTTCTTGATTAGTTTTGCATTCAACATCAGGTTCAAGAGGTATTTCATATAAATCATCAATTCCAGTGAAATTTTTGATTTCGCCAGTCCTGGCTTTTTTATATAAACCTTTGACATCTCGCTGTTCGCAAATTTCTAATGGTGCATTAACGTATACTTCAATAAAATCTCCAATCCGTCCTTTGACTTCTTCACGAATTGCTCGATATGGCGAGATCACTGAAACCAATACAATCACGTTATTTCTAGTTATGAGTTGAGCTACAAAACCAATTCGCCGAATATTTTCGTTACGATCCTCCTTGCTGAAAGTTAACCCCTTACTTAAGTTTTGGCGAACTACATCACCGTCAACTACCTCAATTTTATATCCTGTGCGTCGCAGTTCTGTTTCCAAAAATTGGCAGATGGTGGTTTTGCCAGCACCACTCAAACCAGTTAACCATATTGTTACACCACGCTGTTTCTCCACCATCCTACCCTTACCCTTTTACTAAACTGCAGTCATAATAACGTAATTTAGCCGCTTTTTTAATCATTCCATGATTAACATGATAGCTAGCTAATAGCTGAGTTTCTAATTCAAAATATTCACCCAGCTTTTGCATATATGATTCAACTTTACAATGCTTGAGATTATGCTCTTCTAAAACAGCCAAGTTCATTTCTTGCTTGGAATACCAAGGATAATGTTGGAGCTTTTCATAGCCTTCACTTTGATTGTTTTCAACTTCATCATCAGTTTGATAAACCAGAGCTTCAATAAATCCTAAAACTGGATAAAACCGAAAAAAAACATTCATTGAGAGGTTATAAATGGGAAAATAATAAAGTACGAATTCTCTCAATACTCTGCTAGACCGACGCATACTCTGATAAGAAATGCAGGAGATTTTGGAAGCAAGCTTATTAACTAAAACTCCTGAATCACGCGCGGTTGTGAGTGTAGCTTTCGAGATTGTCATAAATAATGAATATGGTTGGTGTGAAAAATTCAAACAAAGGACAAAGTGAGGACATGTCTTCTCTTAATAGAAATGAGTTGTCAATAACTTCATTCAATTTCTGCTAGCAGTTCGTCCAACGCTTCTTGGCTTAAACCAACTTCTGGGAAATCTGAAGGGGTATAACCTCCTGCTTCTGGGGATAAGCAGTGGTCAATAATAGCTTCTAAGACTTTCACATAGTTGTTAGCCAAATTTTCTACAGTAGCCTGATGATGGAAAGCTTTGCTATATTTCCACTCCAGCTCTACCTTCAATGACTAATCCATTAACATTCAACAAATGGCGGCGCTGTCCTTTGGGGCTGTGAATAGAACCGCTAGACTCTTGGGCATATTTCCAACCAAGGGGTGCTAGGTGCGTTTGATCGAATTGACCCAAGTAATTAAAGCTCACCTGAGCTTGAGGAAGTAGCTCAAGTTGCTTGCTTATGTCTGGGTTAAGATACCGCAGGATGCCATAGCCAATACCTCGGTTGGGGATGCATCGCAGTTGCTCCTTAACCGACTTGAGAGCTTCTCCAGGATGGTGAAGGTTTGCAAGTTTTAAGCAAACCGGGAATATACTGGTAAACCAGCCTACAGTACGGGACAAGTCTATGTCCTCAAACAAGTCCTCCCGCCCGTGACCTTCTAATTCAATCAGTAGGGAGTCATAGCCTGTCCATCCAGCAAAACTTTGCACTAATGCGGTCAATAGTACATCGTTAATTTGGGTGTTATAGGCGACCGGGACATCCTGCAACAGGGTGCGAGTTTGTTCTGCACTCAGGGATACAGAAACAATGTGACTTGAACCGACAGTGTTTTCTGAGGCAATAGCAGGAGAATCCAATGGTAAAGGAGCAACTGCGAACGACCTTGAGTGCAGCCAGTAATCTAGCTCTGAGTGCAGTCCTTGAGTACTGGCATAATCCTGCAATCGGATTGCCCAATCTTTGAAGGAAGTTGTTTTTGCTCTTAGTTCGATGTTGTTCCCACTATCTAACTGTTTGTATGCCCCAGCTAAATCTTCTAGCAAAACCCGCCAGGAAATCCCATCTACAGCCAAGTGATGGATGACGATGAGCAACCGTCCAGGGGAAGATTTGCCTAAGTTAAATAGTAGAACCCGCAGCAATGGCCCATCTGCTAAATTTAGCGATCGCTGTATTTCATCTGCCTTTAACTCAATTGCCTTTGATTGTTCTGCTTGAGTCAGGTTGGATTAATCAGCGTTAACTAAAGATACCGTATTGCACACATCACTGTTGTACTGTTGCCATTGCGCTGCTTGCTGCACAAGACGATCTACTTTTCCATTGGGCGTAATCGGCAAGGTGTCTAGAATTGTGAAGGATGCAGGCACCATATATTCAGGCAGTTTTTCCTTGAGGAACAGCCGCAATTCTTCTTGAGTGTTGTGCTGCTTGTCTTCTGGGACAACATAAGCCGCCAACCGCTTCAAATTGGGCTTGTCTTCCCTCGCAACGACAACGGCATCTTGGACATGGGGGTGTTGAGTCAGTGCTGTCTCTATTTCCCCCAACTCGATGCGGAAGCCACGGATTTTAACTTGGTTGTCGATACGTCCCAGGTACTCGATTTTGCCATCTGGGAGGTAGCGTCCCAAATCACCAGTTTTGTAAAGACGTGCCTCTTGTTGAGGGCTAAAGGGGTTGGGGATGAATTTTGCTTGTGTCAACTCTGGGCGGTTAAGGTAGCCACGGGCGAGACTGGCTCCACTGACGTGTAATTCTCCTGATACACCAATGGGTACAGGTTGGAGATAGGGGTCTAAGATGTAGACTTGCGTGTTAGCGATCGCCCGACCAATGTGAGGTGAAATATTGTGGTGCTGATGAGTAGCTACCACCCCAGAAGTTGTCACCACAGTATTTTCTGTGGGGCCATAGTTATTCACCACCTGGAACGGAACCAAAGCTGATGGATATTTATGCAACTGATCCCCACCGATCAGGATGGTTCGTACAGCTAGATTTTCAGTCCATTCTAGGGACAAAAACTCTTCTGCTAGGGGCGTTGGCAGAAAACTGATGGTAATTTGTTTTGATATCAGCCAATCTCGCAGTTCTATGGGTGAGTTAATTACCTCAGTTGCAACTAAGTATATGCTCGCTCCTGCTGTCAAGTAAGGCCACAATTCCCACCTGCTAACTGAGTGGCTCGATCTAATGAACTGATTTCAAAGGTTTTTTGATGCCAGAACACCAAATTTAGCAGTGCTTGATGGGCAACCACTACTCCCTTCGGCTGTCCGGTGGAACCAGAGGTATAAATTACGTAAGCGGAGTTAGTTGTTTGCACATTGCTGAGGCAATTGTCTCGACTCGACTGAGAAATAATCTGCCAATCCCGATCTAGACAGATAACTACTGCTCCATGCTCCGATAGCTGGGTAACTAATCGCTGTTGTGTCAACAAAACCTTAACTTGCGAATCTTTCAACACGAAGGCGATCCGCTCTGGGGGATATGTTGGATCGATAGGAACATACGCACCGCCTGCTTTGAGGATGCCGATAATCATTTGTAGCGATCGCTCGACGCAAATTCCCACCAATACTTCTGTTCCGACTCCCAAGGTTTGCAGATAGTGCGCTAATTGATTGGCGCGATCGTTCAACTCCCCATATGTCAGAGACTCATTCTCATACACCAGTGCGATCGCATTACTGTTTTGTTCTACCTGCTCCTCAAATATTTCATGGATACATTTTGTGTCAGGATACGCTGTGCAAGTATCATTCCATTCCACTAGCAATTGATGACGTTCATGCTCAGTTAGCAACGGCAATGTACCCACTGATGCTTGCGGATTGGTGACAATTCCCGCTAATAATGTCTGGAAATGACCAGTCATGCGGGCGATTCTATCTTCATCGAACAAATCAGTGTTATATTGCCAAAATGCCTCCAGGGAGTTTCCTTCGTTTGTGTTTGTTTCCCACATTTGTAATGTGAGGTCAAACTTGGCATTGACGTTATCTAGATGTAGAGGAGCGTAAGCGAAGCTCGCCGTAGGCATCGCTAATTCAGGCGTTTCTAATTGCTCCATTGGAGCATTCTGCAATGCAAACATGACCTGAAACAGGGGACTGTGGCTGAGACTACGCTCTATTTGCAAAGCTTCGACAATCTGCTTTGACTTGATACTGGCGTTCTTGGGGAACTTGTTGCAAAAATTCGAGAATATTTTGATGGCTAATTAGCCAAACGAGTTCAGCGAGTTCTCGCCTATTGAAGGGATGTTGATATGGAAATGTTTGCTCTACTCTGGCTTCTTCATAAGAGCGCATCGTTGCATAAGGATGACGCACAAGGTGTATGTAGAGTGGGCTTTGGAAGTTTATTTCCGCTCGTTTGAGGGTCTCTAAATCTATGGAGTAGGAGGGGGTCTTATCTACCAAGATTTTATCGCCCAGCCATTGCTGTATAAGTTGGTAGAACTGCTTTGTGGTGATATTTTTCGCTTCTAATTCTTCCATAAGTGCGATCGCCTCTTCTGGAGTGCACCCACGGATTTGCATAATTGTCCGAATCGTCCCTTCCATCCAAAAGCTGTAACGTCCAGAAAACGCTGCTTTTCGTTCCCCAAGTGTATTGAACGTCAGCAATTCCAATTCTGGAGGCGCGAACAACTGCGGATTTCCCCCCAGGATAACGCGCAGTAAAGTAGAACCGCTACGATGAGGCGAGAGGATAAAGATAGCTGGCTGGTTTTTGATTGCGTCGTCATCTATTGGGGGAGCTATGGAGGGAATCAACGAGCGCATTTGCAAAACTTTAGCTTCATCAATACGCTCTTGTGGTAGTTCACTAATTGCAGTTATTTCCTTACCCAGGAGTTTTGCTGCTGTTTGTGGGTAGTGTTCTTCTATGTAACTTGCTAGTTTAGCAACTGTCCTAGTATCAAATAGGACAATAAAATGAATAATTTCGTTTAGTTGTGCTTGCAGTTTATTAATCAGAATCGCTCCTCGAATCGAGTCGCCACTTAGTTCAAAGAAGTTATCATCAATACCCACTCTGTCTAGTTTGAGGGCTTCTGCGAATAAATGTGCGATCGCCTTCTCTATAGGAGTGCGAGGAGCAACGAATTCTATATCTAACTGAGGACGTTGGCGCTGTTGTCGTGATGCAATCTCTTTGAGGATGAGTTCGGGGCTGTAGAGATTCCGAGCAATGCGCTCAAAGAAGTCTGCAAAGGAGGCTCTTTTTACCGAGCTATCAGATTTTGGTTCTTGCTCAGAATTTTTATCTACGATAAATCTGTCGGATATAAGTATTTTATTTTATTCGGACGAGGTTGCTTTTACATCTTCTTGAACTACGCCATCTATCTCGGATAAAAGTACTTTTCTGGCTTCGGACGAGACAGAAAAAGGTTGACGTGTAAGGAATGTGCCCTATAGTTTAGACTCGTTTAAAGCTAAAGATTTTACTCAACTAATGTCACTGGTAGGAGGACATCCAGCACTAATTCAGATTAGTTTGTACTATCTTAAGTTTCAAGAAATGACCCTGCAACAAATAATAGAGGAAGCGATCGCCAATGGTGGCATCTACCGCGATCATTTATGGCGACAGTTGATCAAACTACAAGAAAATCCTAGATTGGCAAAGACTTCTGCTGAAATTCTAGCAGCAAAGCAAGGTATTTCTCTTAATCCTATTGACACTTACAAGCTTGAAGGTTTGGGATTAATTCGCTTTGAGGGCGATCGCATCTTACCGCGTTACGGACTCTACCAGTCCTATTTTGCAAAACAGCTATCGACAATTGTTTAATAGAGCAACAGTAAGGCACTCACTCAATCAACATCGAGTACTGTAGCCTGAGCCTATTTTATTAGCCCAAATTTTTGCCAAGCTCACTTCTTTGGGAGGTATCCATCCCCTTTCCACAGGCGTTGAACCCTCGTAAATTGGCTAAGGTATTGTAGCTATAATATGTTTTCAGTTTAAAATAATTTTTTGCTAACTTTCTTAACTGTCTTAACTATCCTTGCATTTTCGCTTCTTAGCTGAGAATATCTAAACGCTTAGTACAGGTCGCTGCAAAAAAGGGTCGGAAATCATGCCGCGATGCTCCAGCAGGGAGCCACCCAAAGGGTGATCGCTTCGTCAGATCGAGTCGTGTTAGGAGAGTTTTGAGTTTGGTATTTAGCTAAAAATTTCGCAGTTGACTTCTCACTCCAACCAAAAGGGTGTGCTGTAGTATTCCACGA
Source organism: Brasilonema octagenarum UFV-OR1 (assembly GCF_963888615.1). Taxonomy (NCBI): domain Bacteria; kingdom Bacillati; phylum Cyanobacteriota; class Cyanophyceae; order Nostocales; family Scytonemataceae; genus Brasilonema; species Brasilonema octagenarum. The sequence goes on from NZ_CAWPKW010000294.1 coordinate 22,120, forward strand.
GCGCAATAAACGCTTCTAATCGCTCACTTAAAGCTTTTTTATCAGCTAAATCACCTATTTTAAAACGTTTTCGCTGTAAAATACTAAACCACTGTTCAACTTGGTTCATCCAAGAACAAATGTTAACTAAAATATACGGTAAGTTCATTTTTGTGCTTATCCTTTCTATTTTTCAAATTTGGGATGCTTCCGAGTCACACAGATAATTCATCTGTGTTAATCTATGTTAATCTGTGCTTATAAATCTTAAATAGAGGTTTTGGCGAAAAATTATCTTTTATATATGAATTATGTTTGACAACTTTCAACCAATATCTATTATTGCAATAACTGCTGTTATTTCTAGTATTGCACTCCTCGGTTATTTCTCCTGGAAAACTTTGATCACCTCAAATCTTTTTCAAAAAGCAATCAACCTCTATCAACAAGAAGATTACAAAAGTGCTGAAGCAGCTTTTCGTCAAGTCATTGCTCTGAACTCAACTAATGATGTTGTTCACTTGCTACTAGGAGATACTTTGATACAGCAAGGTAAAATAGAAGAAGCAAGGCAACAGTTTCAAGAAGTGATTGACCGTGCTCCTAAAAAAATTGATGCTTATTTGCGTCTGTCAAATGTTTTAATGCAACAAGAAAAAAAAGGGGAAGCAATTGTAACTCTGCAAAAAGCTAAAGATTTATGCCAAGCACAACGTCAACCAGAAAAAGCAGAACAAATTAATCGTATTCTTCAAAAAATGACTAAGAATAATTCCTAACTCATGGCTGAACAAAGGGGCAAAGTCTACATCGTAGGTGCTGGACCTGGAGATATAGGATATCTAACGCTCAAGGCTTACAGGCTGTTATCAAGTGCTGAGGTTTTGGTTTACGATGCTCTGGTAGATCCTGAGTTGTTGCAATGTGTACCGCCTGATTGCTTGAAGCTGAATGTGGGGAAACGTGGTGGTCAAGCGAGTACACCGCAAGCTGAAATCAACCAGTTAATGGTAAAGTATTGTCAACACAGAAAGCAAGTTATTCGCCTCAAGTCTGGTGATCCATTTATTTTTGGTCGTTGTAGTTCTGAAATTGAGGCGTTGAAAGCAGCTGGTTGTGAGTTTGAAGTTATCCCAGGAATCTCCTCAGCAATAGCTGCACCGTTGCTGGCGGGAATACCTCTGAGCGATCCAGTTATGAGTCGGTGTTTTGCTGTGTTTACTGCTCATGATCCAGATGCTTTGGATTGGGAGGCGCTATCACGGTTAGAGACATTAGTTATTTTAATGGGAGGACAGCATCTAGGAGATATTTTACACCGGCTTGTGCGACAAGGACGCTCGCGCTTAACTCCCATAGCCATTATCAGATGGGCAGGAACACCTCAACAAACAATCTGGACAGGTACTTTAGAAAATATACTTGAGCAAACATCCGGTGTGTCGTTGTCGCCAGCGGTGATTGTGATTGGTGAAGTTGTGGGGCTACGTAGTTATCTGCAACCTGAGAAAATATCATTAGATAATTCCTCAGTCGCTGACACTTCACACCCTGAAACTATGCAGACTAACCTCGCCCTCTCCTCCTCTTCACGCCCCCTGACTGGTAAAACAATTGTAGTCACACGAGCAGCTGGACACTCAAACCAGTTTACCCAAACTCTCACCTCATTTGGCGCAAATGTCATTGAAATGCCAACATTGGAAATTGGTCCGCCTTCGAGTTGGCAGGGTTTGGATCATGCGATCGCCCACATATCTGAGTTCCACTGGTTAATTCTCACTTCCACCAATGGTGTAGGCTATTTCTTTGAAAGACTCTTTGCACAGGGTAAAGATGCTCGTGCTTTATCTCAAATCAAAATTGCCGTTGTTGGTGAAAAAACGGCTCAACGTCTCAATCAACACAGCTTACAACCAGATTTTATTCCTCCCAACTTTGTTGCAGATTCTTTGGTGGAAAACTTTCCGGAAGAACTCACAGGTAAAAAGGTTTTGTTTCCCAGAGTAGAAAGCGGTGGACGGGAAATTTTAGTCCAACAATTCACAGCCAAAGGCGCAGAAGTGATAGAAGTCGCGGCTTATCAATCTTGCTGTCCCAAAAGTGTTCCTCCCTCAGCAGAGTTAGCCCTTGAAAGTGGAACTGTAGATGTTATTACCTTTGCGAGTTCTAAAACTGTGCAATTTTTCCATCAATTAGCACAAAAGATATTCTCTGAAGACTCTCAAAACAATCCATCTTTGGTGACTGATGCGTTCGAGGGAGTTTGTATTGCTTCGATTGGTCCCCAAACTTCTAAAACTTGTCATTCCATATTTGGACGCGTGGATGTGGAAGCTGAGGAATATACCTTAGATGGATTGACTCAAGCACTGATAAAATGGGCAACACATTCATAATCATAACTGCGGATGCACAAGCTTTGCACAGAGATAATTTATCTGCGTCCAAAACTCGTGCATGTGCGGTTTCATATTCAAAAAACTAAAAATAACTCATGACTAAACGCATCATCGGGTTAACAGGAGGAATTGCGACAGGCAAAACAACTGTTGCCAATTATTTGGCTAATGCTTACAATTTGCCCATTTTAGATGCAGATATCTATGCCAGAGAAGCTGTATCTGTCGGTTCAGCCATTTTACAAGAAATTGCTCAACGCTATGGAGAAGAAATTTTACTTCCTGACGGTAACCTCAACCGCCAAAAGCTGGGTGAGATTATTTTTAACAATCAAGAAGAACGCATCTGGGTAGAGGGTTTAATTCATCCTGATGTGGGCGATCGCTTTCTCAAAGAAATTGCCCTATCGCCTGCACAAACATTGGTGTTAGTCGTCCCTTTACTCTTTGAAGCCCAAATGACCGATTTAGTCACAGAAATTTGGGTAGTCAGTTGTTCTGAACAACTGCAACTGCAAAGATTAATGCAGCGGAATCATTTAACTTTAGAGCAAGCACAAGCCCGTATCACAAGTCAAATATCAATAGCAGAAAAAGTAGCCCATGCTGATGTTGTTTTGGATAATTCTTCCACTCTTGAAGTGCTGCTCAAACAAGTGGATGCAGCACTGTAAGTATATAAGCTGCCTGCTTACAAATCTGCTAGTAATCTAGCCTTTCTCAAAATAAATGTTAGCACCGTCTCTTTTTGGGAAATAATATCTGCTGTAACTTCCATACCTGGTTGAATGGGATATTGCTGATTTCCTTTCTCTAAATAAAGTTTCTCTGGTTCGATAGTCACTTCGTAGAAAGGTGGTACTAAGACGCTGCCATTATTTTGTGGTGTAATGGCATCGGCAGTTATTGCTCTGATAGCTCCTTTGAGGATACCGTAATCTGGGTAAGGATAAGTAGAAACCCGCATCTGGACTTTACCCTGTATGCAATCTGCAACTTGTGAGGCTTTACAAACTTTGACTTTACTAATATCACTAGCAGTAACGCGGGCTTTTATAACCAGAGGGGCGTTGCTGGGGGCAATTTGAGCGATCGCCTGTCCAGGACGCACAACCTGACCGGGATTTCGCAGTTCCAGTTTGAGAATAGTGCCTGTCTCTGCTGTGCGAATGATATTTTTTTCTAGGTCTTTCAGGATTTGTTGAAGTTCTTGATAGTCACGGCTAATTTGATTTTCAATTTCAATCCGACGCTGAAGCAAGCTTTCTTTTTCTTTGTTCAATCCAGCAAGGGTAGACTGACCCCTTGCCGTTTGTTGGGCAATACTTTCTTGTGCGATCGTTACTGCAGATTTACTGGGATTAAGCCCCGGTGTGGCGCCTTGGAATCTCGCTTGGGCAGCTTTGAAGGATTGTTCTTTCTCCTTAATTTGTAACTGGGAAATCGCCCCTGTGTTTCCTAGCTGTTGATATCGCTTCATTTCTTCTTTTGCTAACTCCAAAGCCGCTGAGGCTTCTTGCACTTGGGCTTGAGTGATAAGTTGTCTGTCTCGATATTCCCGTTGACTGCGACTGAGTTCAGCTTCAGCAGATGCGATCGCCCGTCGCATCAAATTGGACTCAGCCGTGATTTGAGTTTGTAGCGCCTTCATCTGGGCATCAATTTGGGCAAGTTTTAACTTATTTTGGCGAATATTGAGGTCTATATTACTTCTTCTGGTTCGGAGTTGGGAACTGTCGATAGTGGCTATCTCCTGACCTTTGTCAACAATCTGATTTTCTTTCACCAAAATGCTGTTTACGACTCCTATAGTTGGAAGCTAACTATCATAGCCACTTTTATGGCTGGATTGATGACTTTCTCTACGATTGTTTTTCTTCCAACACTACAGCAAAAAACTCGTAATCTCATAATTTTGGAAACAGAAAACCAAGGTTTATTAGTAGAAACATTTAAGGGCGCATTAACATTAAAAACAACGACAGCAGCTCCTCAATTTTGGGAAGAATTACAAATTAGATTTAGTCGTCTAGCCAACCTAGCATTTACCACTATGAAAATTGACATTATCAATCAACAATTTTCTAGATGGGTTTCTGAAATTGGCGGTGCAGTCTTACTCTGGATCGGCAGCAACCTGGTTATTAGTAAAGAATTAAGTATAGGTCAATTGCTAGCATTCATGAGTCTGAATCGTAATGTGATTTCTTTATTTGATTTTTTGATTGATTTTGTAGATGATTTAACTCGCGTACAGACAGCAACTTCCAGACTAGAAGAAATTGTCAAAGCTACACCAGAAACCTTAGGTGATGAGAAAAAAGCTTGGGTTAACATTCCTGAAAATGCAGAGATAGTTTGTGAGGAGCTGAACTTTCATTATCCTGGTAGAATGGAATTACTAGAGAATTTTTCTCTAACAATTTCTGGTGGTAAGGTCATTGCCCTAATTGGCGAATCGGGATGTGGTAAAAGTACGCTAGCAAAAGTGATTGCTGGTTTATATCAAACGAAATCTGGAAATATTCGCATTGGTATGTACAACCTGCAAGACCTTTCTTTAGAATGTCTGCGACAACAAGTTGTACTTGTTCCCCAAGACGCTCACTTTTGGAGTCGATCTATTATTGAAAACTTCCGGCTAGGTTCTCCTAATGTTAGTTTTGAACGAATTGTTAGAGCTTGTCAAATAGCTGAAGCAGACGATTTTATCAGCAAGCTACCCGAAAAATATCAAACCGTTTTAGGAGAATTTGGAGCCAATCTTTCTGGTGGACAAAGACAACGTTTAGCTATAGCACGCGCCATCGTCAACAATCCACCTGTGCTAATTTTAGATGAATCAACCGGCGGACTCGACCCTGTCAGTGAGGCACAAGTCCTAGAAAAGCTGTTGTTTTACAGGCAAGGAAAAACGACAATTCTCGTCAGTCACCGCCCAAGAGTTATTGAGCGTGCTGATTGGATTGTACTATTGGATCGAGGCAAAGTAAAAATGCAAGGTTCTTTAGAAAAGTTGCGTTTTCTGCCAGGTGAACATTTAGACTTTTTAAATCCGTGATTCAGCTTTAATTTACCTTTTACTTTTCTTTCCTTTCTGCCAACTTTGGCTGTTAGGTTGTTTGGTAAATTCCCCTTTAGGAAACAGTCGAGTTTCTAGTTCTTCATAACTTCCTTCAAAGTCACACTTTCCATACAAAGGACATTTTCGACAATAAACGCCTTCGGTGTAGCGTTCCAGGTTTTCGCGGTTGAAAAAATAAGGTTTGTGGCTAAAAGTGCTGGCTACCCACTGCCATGACATATTATTGCTTGCTGGATCACCATCTAGAAGATGTTCCAGAAACCATTTTGCCCCCGCTTGCCAACGAATGCGTCGCCAATGGATGATATAAGCTGCCATCCACATTCGTGCATGATTGTGCAAGTATCCAGTTTCTCGTAAATCCTGACTGAAGCTGTCGATGCACACTCGTCCTGTGGTGCCTTGTTTGATATCACCAGGTAATTTTGGGGCATATTCAGCGATAGTGTAGCCAGTTTTGTATTCTTCTTCGTCTTTCCAGATCTTATCGCCCAGCTTCACATAAAGCCTTTGCCAGTAGTCACGCCAACCCAACTCATTAACGAGTTTAGTTGCATCGTCTTGGTGTTTGACGCGCCCAAGGACATCATCCCGAATTTCTCGCAAGCTAAGGACGCCATAGCGAATATAGGGAGATAATCGCGTCACAGCACCTGTGAAAAAGTTACGTGTTTTCGCGTAGCGTGCTGGATCTACTTTTTGTAGTGTCTCAACAGCAGCTTTGCGTCCGCCCACAGTTTCGCTGATGTGATCATCCCGTTCTGTGGCTTTGGGAAATTGTTCGCGGAGGTAGGCTACCAACTCATCGCGGTTGGCAAAGTCGCGTCGCATATCTTTAGTCATTGTGTATCAGGCGTTGCAGGTATAAGATTGCCGAACGACTAAAGTCGCGGCTAGACACTCGCTTATATGCTAGCTAATCCTCACTTAGAAAAACCTTTATTTGGATTACTCCCTTTCCGCCAGAAGAATATCTAATTTAACGAACCGCCAAGACGCCAAGGACGCCAAGAAAATCAAAAAGAACATAGGTAATCTTGCACCGGGAAGGGAGTAGTCATGAATGGTAGTGATTTTATTTTTCTGAAACTTACTAGGGTAAATCAGCCAGAGTATGCTTTCTCTGACCAATTTACACTTTTGAGACGCGAAAATGAATTATATAAAGTTCTCACTATATTAAAGAAACTGGGTACAATTTTAATTTGATAACTATGTCTAGTCGCCCTATCTACCTCGACTCTCACGCTACCACACCTGTTGATGAACGGGTAGTAGCAGCAATGCTACCCTACTTTACCGAACACTTTGGTAACCCCTCCAGCATCAATCACCTTTACGGCTGGGAAGCAGAAGCTGCTGTCAAGCAAACACGAGAAATTCTTGCAGCAGCAATAAACGCCACACCAGAAGAAATTGTCTTCACCAGTGGTGCGACAGAAGCGAATAATTTAGCTATCAAAGGTGTTGCAGAAGCCTATTTTCAAAAAGGACAGCATATTATTACTGTTGCAACAGAACACAGTGCAGTTCTTGACCCTTGCAAGTATTTAAAAACTCTTGGTTTTGAAATCACAATCCTTCCAGTCCAAAAAGATGGACTGCTTGATTTAACTGAGTTAGAAAAAGCTTTTCGTCCTGAGACAATTCTTGTTTCGGTGATGGCTGCGAATAACGAAATTGGGGTTTTGCAACCATTAGCAGAAATTGGTGCAATGTGTCGAGAACGAAATGTCCTTTTCCACACCGACGCAGCGCAAGCTATTGGTAAAATCCCTCTTGATGTGCAGGCGATGAAAATTGATGCAATGTCGCTAACTGCACATAAAGTCTACGGTCCCAAGGGTATTGGTGCATTATATGTCCGTCGCCGCAATCCCAGAGTCCAACTTGCTCCTCAACAGCATGGTGGTGGACATGAACGGGGAATGCGTTCTGGCACTTTGTATACACCGCAAATCGTAGGATTTGGTAAGGCGGTTGAGATTGCTTTAGAAGAACAAGCCACAGAAAGCCAACGCCTGACACAGTTAAGACAAAGATTGTGGGAAAAAATTTCTCAATTAGAAGGAATTCATCTGAACGGACATCCTACGCAGCGACTCTCAGGAAATTTAAGTATCAGCATTGAGGGGGTAGATGGATCTGCACTGTTGTTAGGATTACAACCAGTGATGGCGGTGTCTTCTGGTTCTGCTTGCTCCTCAGTCACAACTGCACCTTCTCATGTTCTCATGGCATTGGGACACTCGGAACAACAGGCTTATGCGTCGATACGCTTTGGTATAGGACGCTTCAACACAATTGAGGAAATTGACAAAGTTGCACAACATACGATTTCTACGATTCAAAGTTTACGCAAGCAGGCTTTAACCGTGTAAATGTACTAGTCAGGCGCGCTCTAGAGCCGTTGATTTAATATGAATGAGTTTGAACCCAAGCTGCGATCAAAGGTGTTTTACTTATGATCAAATGTAGCGCATTAAGCTTCGGATATGGCTTAAGTAGTTCTTTTGGGGGTCGTAACGGTCCATGCGGCTCTGGTATATAAAAAAATGATGGAGTTGTCCAAAGTTTTGCAGTTTCATCCAATGTAGATAGAATATCAAACACAGCTAAATCAGCCCATGTTAGTGATGGACCAACAAGAAATGGAGAGCCTTGGTTGCTCCCAATCATCTGCTCAAACCTTTTGAAGTGCATCGGCACAGTTACGGCGAAGTACTCACACAGACGCTCCACTTTTACCGATGCATCCCTCATTTTCATGATTAACCGATTATTCTGCACAATCCGATCAACATAGCATCCGTACAAAAGGTCTAGCATATCTCTCCATGCATCGACCACCATGTCTGATATAGCTGCCTGCACACTGTCTAATGGGTATAATCCTGCTTGTTTTGCAGCATACCGAGCGATCGCGCATGATTGACCTATTATGGTGTTACCAACTTCAAGGGTAGGTAACTGGTCGAAGGCGAGTTCCCCACTCTCCCGCATCCGTCCATATTCCTCAAACGATACTGTTCTATCTTCAAATAGAACACTACCATAAATGAAGATCAGGCGTGGAAGTTCAGCTCTGCCCTTTCCATCATCAAAATACCGTAAGATTGGACGCAAATTTGTCATTGTTAGCAATGATGTCAGGGTTGGTTATTGTTTAATTCTACATTGTTTAGCTCTGAGCAAATATGCAGGGCAAATAGCGAATGATTTATTAGCAGTGCTAAGCTGTCGCGCTTTTAATTTGCAGCCTTATTATGGTTTAGTCAATCATTGAAACCCTCTTCCCTTCTGGCTTCTGTCTTGAGCATAGCTGCCTTGCTGTTGAGTGCTTCCAACATAGCTTCTATAGCTCGTTCTTTTTGCGGATCTGCAGCTTGAGCATATTCCAATGAAAATGGAACGTTAATATCAGGTGCAACTCCTTTGCCTTCCAACCGTTGTGTTTCGTTGAGAAACACATTTGAAACTGCTAAATAAACGAAGCTACCATCAGACATCAGAAAAGGACGACCAGCAACCACTGCTCCTGTTGTTTTAGAACCAATCACAGGTCCTATTTTATGTTGCTTGAAACCATAAGCCAAAATTTCTTTACTACTTCTGCTTCCCTCATTTATCACCATAACGACAGGCTTTTTCCATTGAGAAATAGAAGTATATCTTTTGCCATTACGGGGGATGCTGGTTATACTCGGACCTTCCTTTGCAGTGAATATGTTGAGATAACCGATATCTCCTCCACCCCAGCCATCTCGTAAATCCAAAACCAACGCTTCTGCATTTCTCAAGCGACCGTAGATTAAATCTCCTCGAAGTTTCTCCTGGTCTGGATCAGCGGCGTTTGACCAAATATGAACGTAGCCGATTTTCTTACCGTTGCGTTGAATAACCTGAGTACTGGCTTGTTGTGCTTCCAAAAACATGGTGGCTGCGTCATATATTTTGGGAGTCACAGCAATTTTTTCTTGGGTGTTGGCATCAGGCTTTCTTTGAATTAATAAAGTGACTTTTTGACCTGCTTTGCCTGCAAAAGATTTTATCGGTTGATAAGGACCACCTTCCACGCTCAATAATTGATCACCCACTTTTAACCCAGCTTTTGCAGCCGGACTTGCATCTAAAATGGCACTAATAAAAGTTTTACCGTTAATGTCTTTGGTGAATGCACCAATTCCACTGTACTCAATCTTACCTTTTGGGAAAAACTTTTTTAATTCTTTCTGGAAATCAGGGTTATTTGCCTGAAAAATCCCTAAAAGCTGGTAGTATGCTGGTTCATCTTGAGTGTAGAAGCGGGTGTGAGAAGTTCGCAATTCAGAAAGCATCTGATTGATCACAACAGCAGCTTCTTGAATAGACTTGGTTCGCGCTACTTGAGGTTCATACTTTTGCCGTATTGCTTTCCAGTCCACTCCGTTAAGTTTGGGGTCATAAAAGTTTTCGTTAACAGTTTGCCAGACTTGTTCAAAAACTTTTGTCTCAGGTTTTGCTAGGGTTTTAGGTAATGGATAAATTAACCAGAGAAGGAACAATACTGCAAAAGACGTCAGCATTGCTATAGTTAAGTTTTTTAACTTAAAGAATCTAAGTTTTTTCATAGTGTCTGCTTGATATATTTCTATTTTAGATGTTCTTCAAAACTATATTTCCAGTGGAGATAAATCTATATTTTGCTCTAGCAACTAGCACAAAGGATTTATACCTTTAGGACTGCTATATTATGTCTGCTTAATTGCGCATAACTTAAGAGTAGACCCAACCTTGCTAGCAAGATCGGGTCTTCGGGCAATTGTAGAATTTTAAATGAGCAGCGATTATTACCAAACGACTTGCGATCGCTCTTGCATCACCCGCTTGTACACATCCTCAGTTTGCTTGGCTAATTTAGACCAACTGAAGCGTCTGTCTAAATCTTCATAAGCGTTATCAATTAGCCATTGCCGATAACCTGGATTTTTCAACACTTCCAGGATACCCCAAGCCAAGGAATCTGGGTTATTGGTATACGTAACTATGCCTGTTTTGGTATGTTGCACCACTTCTGGAAAACCACCTGTATCAGAAACTACAACAGGAACGCGAGAGGCAAAGCTTTCTAATGCAACAATACCAAAGGGTTCATACAAGCTAGGAAAAACAGCACAGTCAGCAACGGTTTGAAATTTATCTAAGTAGTCATCAGACATAAAACCGGTAAAATAGCACTTGTTCGATATTCCTATATCCCAAGCTTGCTTTTTGAGATGGTCGGTATTGCCGCCACCGATGATCACAAACTTAACATAACCTCCCATTTGCCCTAGAACTTTGGGAGCAGCATTCAGTAGTACAGAGACGCCTTTTTCATAGGTCATGCGACCGACGTAGTAAACAATTTTCTCACCGTCTTCGGCAAATTGGCGGCGAAAATCCAAAGCGTGAAAATCTTGGTGGTGCTGTTTTTTCTCCGGTCGGATACCGTTATAAATGATATCAATTTTGTTCCACGGAGAGTGTAACGCCTGTTCTACTTCCCGCCGCATATAGTCAGTGCACACGATAACTCGCCAAGCGTTGAAAGCAAAAAGTTCTTCTTTGCCATTAATATAATGTTGAATATCAGTGTGAACACCGTTGTAGCGTCCGTATTCAGTTGCGTGAATAGTGGCAATCAGGGGGATTTGAAAGCTGTGCTTGAGGGCGATCGCCGCATCCCCAACAAGCCAATCATGTGCGTGAATGATATCAAACGGTCCTTCCTCCAGCATCAACTTACCGCCGTGATGCCCAATGCTTTGGTTGAGATTAACAACCCAGTGAAAAAAGTCATTACCAGCAGCCACAGGCACGCGATAAACCCGTAATCCCTCAACTACCTCATACATCGGTGCATTACCAAACTCTGGTGTAATCAAGTGGATTTCATGTCCTAACTTCACCAGTTCCGGGTATAACTCTGCCACATGACGAGCAATTCCCCCAACTATTCGCGGTGGAAACTCCCAACTTAACACCAATATCTTCATATAGTTCTATGCCCAACTCTTTACAAATCTATAATCTTCTACATTTATCTCAAGATACAAGTCTTGTTACTATAACAAGTCCCAAAATGGAATTTTTTTGATTTTTCTTAACAATCTGAATAAAAAAGTAGTGGTGGAGAGACTTTTAGAGAAAAAGTCAAAACGGAGAATTGTTTGTTCCCTCCTAGTTCCTAATTTTTCCTCTTTATTATGTTGCCCTGTTTTGTATTAATTCTTTCTCTAGCTGTTGGCAAAAGCTAACCAAGCTGCTGTGGCTTGTGGGTTAGGGGTTGCAGCTTTTTGGAGTAAAATAACACCATCCCGAAAGCCAATGACTCCGTATTCCGGAGTCTTCGTCAGCTGGTCAAACAGTTGTACGAGTTCCCGTAAAAGATTACGCTCTTCCTTAAATGCTGGTTGATACTGTTTTAACTGCCAGAGATCGGCGATCGCATAATCAACTTTTACGATTTGGCGTGCATCATTTCGCAACTCCAGCACAGGTAGGCGAATGATTTCCCTGCGACTGGAAAGCTGAGGGACAAGGTAAGTCGTTGCAGGTAAAGACACATACACCAAAGGATTAAAAGAATCTGGTAAGAGAAAATAAAATGCTCTATTTAAGCTAGAACTACTGGAAGTAAAATAAACCAGGAACCACAGTTAAAGCATAGCGAACATTGATTGCTAGCACCGTCTCTCCCTTCCCCAAAAAGAGTTTCAGCAAGGGGAAGCCAGCCACCATCCAAGATGCAGAAGAAACAGCAGGGACAAACGCCAAGCGTGTCTTTAAGTACAAGTCTGGGTTTTTTTGTCGCTGATTTCGTAATTTTAAAAACATCACTTACTAACCCTGATTTAGGAACGCGGGGAAATTTATTTTAACAGTTATCCGTTTGAAGAAGAATTCAGCAATTCTGCAATTTTTGATTCAGAAGGAAGAAATAAAGAATTGCGACTTCTGACTTATAAACGGCAGTTGCTTTAAGTCGGCAGAGCCGCCCAAGGCAGTGCCTCCTCCTGACTTCTTCCCTGTTCACTGTTGATTTATTTATAATACTAAATTATACAACTTTTTTCAAAAAAATAGTGATTATAAATCATTTTTTAAAACCTCTGTTTATATCTTTTCTATCCAAAAATTACGCGATGTCTTTCGGGCGTCTAGATTTTTTTGCTGTTTGTCAAAAAAACCTCACAAGAAAATAGAATAACTCTATGAACTATGCGTTTTCATTTTTATTAAAATGATTTGTAAAATAAGTATCTGTTTTTCTTTTTCTGAAATAGTAATTATTATTTAAGACAAAATATTTGTGATACAAAACCCTGACAAACGAGAAGGTTTTTGTAAATTCTGTTGTCAAAAACTAGATATTTACTTGAGGAAATCAATACTGATGTTTAGTCGTCTTGGTAGTAACAGTTCTCTTTTTGAGCAAGGGCAAAATATTACTTCTCTATCCTCAGTAGATACCTTTGATTATAACAACAATTACAACATCAACCTTAACGGTCATAGTAGCTTTAACTCAGCGATGAATGGGCTAGAATCTAATGCTCAAGAACAATTGTTCAATGACAATGGGTACAGTTTCAACTCTGGCTATGGCTTGATAGATGCAGCCGCAGCAGTGGGTAAAGCAGCTGGTCAAAGTACCTTTGCTGATGTTCCTAACCTAGGTGGTAATAATTGGGGAGCCGACCTTGTGAAGGCTCCAGAAGCCTGGGCACAAGGATACACTGGTCAAGGTGTAGTCGTTGCTGTTCTAGATACTGGGGTTGACTTCAACCACGATGATTTAAAGGATAATATCTGGACAAATCCAAAGGAAATTGCTGGCAATAGCATAGATGATGATGGCGATGGTTTGGTTGATGACGTTCACGGCTGGAACTTTGTTGATAACAACAACGATGTTTCAGATAAATTCGGTCATGGAACCCATGTCTCTGGAACTATTGCTGGAGAAAATAATGACTTTGGCGTAACTGGTATTGCCTACGATGCCAAAATTATGCCAGTCAAAGTCCTTGGTGATGATGGTTCAGGCTCCTATACTTCGATTTCTAATGGCATTCACTATGCTGCAGATCATGGAGCTAACGTGATTAACCTTAGTCTTGGTGGTGGTTCTTCTGACAGTACTTTAGAGAAAGCTGTTGAATATGCTAGCAGCAAAGGAGTGATTGTCGTTATGGCCGCTGGTAATGATAGTGGCTTGCAACCCAACTATCCAGCCCATTATGCAGATAAATCAGGAATTGCAGTTGGAGCAGTTGATAAAAATAATCAGATGGCTAACTTCTCCAACAAAGCGGGAATAAATTCACTTACTTACGTGACAGCCCCAGGAGTTAATGTATACTCTACAATTCCGGGTAATAAATATGCTTCCTATAATGGCACGTCTATGGCGGCTCCTCACGTTGCTGGTGTAGTTGCTCTCATGCTCAGTGCTAACCACAATCTCACTGATGCTCAAGTACGTCAGATTGTCGCAGAAACAGCGGTACACGACACACAAATGCCAAACTTTGGCCTGAGCAATTTTGTAACCAACAGCAGTGCTACAACTTCTAATTTCAGGGTTAGAAACTACGAGTATGGTTCTTATGGATCACAAAACCAGTTGGATGATAGCAATACTGTGGAATTTTCTGGGTTGAGTGTTAGTTGTACGGCGAATTCAGAATTCTCAAGCTACCAAACACTACTAAACAACCTTAACTATAGTATCACTGATTATGATGACACCACTGTTTCTGAAAATATACTCAAGCAACGCAAAGAAATGTTGGAGGAGAATTTGCTAATGGTAACTTAAAACTAATGAATTGAAGGTGCATCGTGGCGCATAGCGCCTTGCACGATCGCACCCACCAAACCTACCTTACAGAAAATGCCTCACTGAATCGACGAGTAATTGGCTCAATTAAGAATGTCAAAATTGACTTCTTGCGAGTGACAATCTCACCATTAGCAGCCATCCCAGGAGTAAATGCAACTTCTTGTCCCTGCGCCATTATGGAGTGTTTATTCAGCTTAATTCTGGTGGGGAAAACTAAGCCCATTTCTTTGTCAACAATCGCATTGGGACTGACTTGCACGACCTCACCATCAATAATGCCAAATTCTTGAAATGGGAAAGTTGCCATTTTGACCTTCGCTTTCATTCCCTCGCGAATAAAACCAATATCTCGGTTGAGGACTTTCACCTCTAAGAGAAGTTCTTCCCCTTCTGGTAAAATAGATACTAATTCTTCACCTGATTGCACTGGTCCTGTTGTCGCTTTGATTCTATAGATAGTACCTGTGACTGGAGCTTTGATAGTTTCCCTCTCTTGCTGCTTCTGCGCTTGCTCAAGTTGACCTTGAACGGTGGTTAGTTCTTCTTTGCGTTTGTTGATCTGGGTGATAATTTCACTTTGACGCTCTGATTCTATACGTTGTGCTTGACTAAGCGCACCTTGATATGCTTCTTGAGCTTGGCGAATTTCCTGAACTTGAGCAGCTATATCCTTTTCAAAGGATGTAACTTTATCTTGAGCTTCTGTCACCTTATTTTGGGAGTTTATCACCTCATCATTCGCTCGGGTAATTTCCGTAGTCGCTCGATTGAGTCTTTCTTGGGCGTCCAGGTAATCGATTCGAGGAATAGCACCAGGAGTCACTAGGGTTTTGAGGCTTTGTTCCCTTTGTTGAGCAATGGCTAAGCCGTTTTCAACTTTCTTGCGGATATTTTGGGCGTTAACCAAGTTTGTTTTGGCGTTGGCAAGGCTAGTTCTTGCGTTTACCAGATTTTCTTGCAAGCGAGTTTGGCGCACTTTCGCCTGGCTAGTCAGCGCTTGTTGGCGATTTGCTTCCGCAACGGAAGCTGCTTGACGCGCTTGATAATCTCGTAAACGAGAGTTTAACAATTGATCTTGAAGTTGTGTTCCAGCAATTTTGCCACCCGTACGTTCTGCATCTAAACGCCGCAAATCTTCTTGAATTAATTTAGCAGATGAGGCTAAGCGAGTCACATCAACTCGTTGCAAATCTGGATCACGTTGAATTAGGGTTTGACCTTTGATGACGCGATCGCCTTCTTTAACGTTGACCTTGACAATTGTTCCGTTACCTATCGATGTCACTGGTCGTACTTGTGTGGAAGCGATTAACTCTCCTGGCGCTGTCGCCACTTCATCAATCTTGGAAAAATTAGCCCAGGCGATTGTCCCTAGTACCACTACACTAAGTGTTCCCGCTAACAATCTAGTGTACAGTGGTGGCAATTCTTGTACTGCTTTGCCCAATTCATAAGATAGGTGTTCATCAGGTTTTGCAAATCGCTGTTTTGTTTTACGTGATTGAGCACTATTTGCAGCTAGGGAATATCTCATAAGAATTAAGATTTTGGATTTTAGATTATAGGTGAGTTGTCACTCATAAACAGTTATCAGTTATCAGTTGTGAAAAAACAATAACTTGATAACTGATAATCAAATCTTTATATGGCACTTCGCGCCACATGAGATCTTGCACCCTTCAGGTGGGCACTGCACACAACCGAAAAAATAAGGATTTGAGCGCACAGTTGGCAGTGCCCACCCTACAAAAATGGCTGCCAAACAGTTATCAGTTATCAATGAACAATAACTTGATAACTGATAACTGTTCACCCTATGGCTAACGCCACGCCTTACGGTGAGTCCAGCGCTGGGGGAGGGTCTCCCTCATGTGCCACTTCTGTGCGGAGAGCAGCGCCTTGCGGGGGTTCCCCCAAAGTCTGCCGGGGGAAGCAACCCAAGCGGCGAGCTTTGACCGTTGT
>NZ_CAWPKW010000295.1:0-1842 GCF_963888615.1 Brasilonema octagenarum UFV-OR1
GCATATGTCAAAAGTCGCTCCCTACTTGGCAGGGCTGTTTCATTCCATGAGGAATACAAGTTTGTCAATATCATTAGAGAGAAATCTATCAGCAATTGTGATGGAATGAGCGTGCAGCTGCTTTGTTTGTTGCCGTCGCGGGTTGGGGTTCCTCCGCAGCTGGTGGTTAGTTTCACTCGCTTAGAGTCGTTTCCCCAGTACTACCCGCGCTCACACCAGTTCATTGCCTCCGGTTCTAGATCGTTCCGCTTGCCATACTTTAATTATACCAAGTAGACGTGGTAATAAAAATTAAAATTATATTTATTTACGTACGTTAATTAGCTTGAGATTCAGCCTTGATTAATTCTGCGATCGCATCCCTGAGTTTCCCTTGCCACCCAGGAATAGCCTTTAACTCTTGCTTCATTGTTTCTGTGAGCTTCAGGTCAATTTTAGCAATGAGCGGTTCTTCTCCCCCTGCCTTGAACTGCGTAGCTTCTCTCTTGCCCTCAAAAGCCTTTGGGTTTCCCATAAGTTTTACCAAGTCTACTTGGTAAATTGTAACGCAAAATTCACGTAATCTTTACATCATAAAACTCACTATACCAAGTCTACTTGGTATAATAAGAATAGAAACCAGAAAAAACCCGGCTACCAACCGGGCAACTATTAAAAAACAGTTGATTTCATTATGACAATTCAAGCACCATCAGCGGCAAATCAGCTAGCACTAACTCTTGAGCAGTTTATTGGTAAAGCTGAAGCATTTCTACAAAACCACTACACCGTAGGCAGCGACCGCGCAGACATCAAAAAAATCTTAAAGGCGATTGCAGACTTACGGTTAGATATTGACAGTGAACAGCTAGAGCAAGAGTTTGAACTGCAACAAGAGAAGAAAGACTTACTAAAAGACTATTACGATTCAAGCTGGTTCTAAAAAAGCGACTTGGGGAATGTCGTTAAACCTCCCCAAGCCACATCATTTACCACCATAAAAATTACAATGAGCAACGATGTACCTTGTGTTTATGTTGCTTGCCTAGCTGCCTATAACAACGGCAAGCTACACGGGCAATGGATTGACTGTGATCAAGACACCGCAGATATTTGGGCTGAAATAGAGGAAATGCTTTCTAATTCTCCAGAGCCAGATGCTGAAGAATGGGCAGTGCATGACTTTGAGAACTGGCAAGGTATTGAAATTAGCGAATGTGAGGATATAGAACGACTAGCCAAACTCGCTCAGATGTTGACAGAACATGGTGCAGCATTCGCCGCTTATTGCCAACACTACGGCAATGATGCCAGCCCAGAAGATTTTACAGAGTATTACATGGGCGAATACAAGAGTGAAGAAGATTTTGCCTACGAACAATGGGAAGAATTAGGGCTGATTAAAAAGCTGGAGGAATTAAAAATTTTTGACTCATACATCAATTGGAAAGCAATAGCCCGTGATTTATTTATTGACTCGTATTTCTCGGTAGACGTGAGTTTTGAGAAGGTCTACGTTTTCCAGCGTTAATAACAAATAAAAAAGCGACCTGGGGTAAGTCGTAAAACTACCCCAAGCCACATCATTTACCAACTTCATTTTACCTATGGAACTGAAAGATTACCCACAAGCGATCGCAAAACTCCAAGCCGAAGTGTTTGATTTTGACCTGATAATTGAGCAGACTCACGCCACGGTAAAGCAGATTGAAGCCGAGGTTGACAGTACAATTGCATTTGATGCAGCGCTCCGCAACGACGCACAACGAAAAGCTAAACGGCAGCAGCTTTTGGACGAACACCCCAACTACTGGGAACAGCAAGAAATCTTGAACCAGTACCGCAACAAGCGTGAGTATTGTT
>NZ_CAWPKW010000295.1:1852-2160 GCF_963888615.1 Brasilonema octagenarum UFV-OR1
GACATTATCTGTATCATTCAAATCGGTAACGAGTTTTTTTCAGGTTACGTTAGCTGTACAACTCATCAACCAGCGACCGCACCGACTCAAGAGTTAGCATCAAAGTTTGATTATAAAACAGCTTGGGGCATAGTTAATGCTCTGCGCTTCTTCCAGTACGACGCCAAGTTAATCGAAATCAACTAATTAAACAAATGCTATTACTCCGACTGTGGAGTAATAGCAAACAACGGCTCTTAATACTTCAACTATGGCAAAAAACTGGACACAACTAGAAATCAACTTAGACCTACCAAAACCACCACAAC
>NZ_CAWPKW010000296.1:0-37750 GCF_963888615.1 Brasilonema octagenarum UFV-OR1
TGCGCTCTGCGCACACCCGATAGCCGTAAGGCGTGGCCGTTCCCACTAGGGTGAACAGTTATCAAAATAATCAGCTTTTTTAACTGATAACTGATAACTGATAACTGATAACTGATAACTGATAACTGATAACTCCGACTACGACTGTGAAACCCACACAGAAACGGAACCAGCACTGCATCGAAAATCCGCCCAGCCCTCATCATTTGTTGTGATGGGTTCGCTGATATGTTCGGTGATGTCAATGTAAGTGCTGTTGGGTTGCCCAACTTCCATCCACTTAGTCCCCTCTTCCCCATTACTCAAAACAACTGCCATACCGCCAGGATGTTCTTCATCTCCTAAGCGTGTCCAGCCGATGGTATTAGGGTGATCGAAATAATCGTATTGATCGCCATAGGCATAGGTTTGACGAGCATGCAGAAATTTATCAATTAACCATTGATGACTATCGAGCCAAATCTCATGCTCGTTGCCATCTGTGCCCGTATCCTTGTAATTAGCACCATAGTAATCCGCATAGAAGATACAGGGATAACCTTCACTTCGCAGTAGAATCAACGCATAAGCCAACGGTTTAAACCAGCTTTCCACTACAGACTCCAACGACTGCAAGGGTTGAGAATCGTGATTCTCTACTAAGGTGACGGCTAAAGCAGGTTGCTGTTGCACCAAGGTGTTATCAAAAATCTGCCGCATGTCATACTCATTGCCTTGTTTGCTGGCTGCGCTAAAGTTATAGTGCAATGGCGCATCAAACAACAACACATCGCCACCCGTAACCTCAATGAAATGGTGTAGCGCTTCAATTTCATAAGACCAATACTCACCCACAGCAAAGAGATCGCGCTTCGCATGTTGACGACAGTGCTGTAACCATTCTGGGAAAAAGCCAGCCCTAACGTGTTTAACAGCATCAAAGCGAAATCCATCCACCACAGTGGTGTCTATAAACCATTCCCCCCAGCGCTTGAGTTCGTCGCGAACTTCTGGATGTTCCATATCCAGATCGCATCCCATCAGATAGTCAAAAGCGCCTTTTTCTAGGTCAACCTGTTCGTCAAATTGTTTATCTTTAAACAGGTAAACTGCATTCTCACCTTCGTTGTATACGTTGTAATCAACTGCGTCGAAGTGCCACCAGTGCCATTCCATATCGGAGTATTTGCCCTTGCGACCTGGGAAGGTAAAGTGAGTCCACACTTTTATGGTTTGCATCTCACCGATTGCCTCGTGGCGATTGTCTGGATTGTAGGGAGTTGCTTCTACCTCTTCAGCTTCGTCTGCACCTAACTTGTGGTTGAGGACAACATCAGCATACACTCGAATGCCAGCATCTCTTGCTGCCTTGACAGCAGCGACATACTCGTCTTTTGTGCCGTATTTTGTCCGAACTGAGCCTTTCTGGTCAAACTCCCCCAGATCATACATATCGTAGACCCCGTAACCGACATCATAGCCGCCCCCTGTTCCTTTGTAAGCTGGGGGTAACCAAACAGATGTAACACCTACATCAGCTAACTCTTTGACTCTATCCTTTAACTCATTCCAAAGATTACCATCTGGAGGGATATACCAATGGAAGTATTGCATCATGACACCATTCAGTTGAGCCATATGTATCCCTGTAGAAAAATCTACGATAATCTTTTATTTTTACACAAAGACTATACTTGAAATTTTGTTTGACATCTATCTCTAAATAGATATAAAAATCTACTCAAAAACTGCAATTAACTATTGTTTTCTTCTGCGGATGACAGTTCTTGAGCCAAGTTTTTCTGGAGTGCTTCCAATACCGCGATCGGGTCAGCAGGTTCCTGCATCAATTGGGCTTCCGAATCATGGCGATTTATCACATCAGGCAAATCGGTACGGAGTTCTTCTAATAGAGAAATAATCTTGGCAATTTTTTGCTCGGAGAGCAGGTTAAGCTGTAGCATCAGTTGCGCCCGCTGTTCGGCAAAGTTTTCTTGGCGAGTTTGTCGCACCAGCACTCCAGTTGAAATCACCAATGCAGCTGCGTCTAAACCTTGATTTGACCAGCTAAACGAGGGCAGGTTGAATGGCAAAAAGCGATCAAAAAAACTACCAAAAATCCACAAAGCCAGTATGAATAGCAAACTATACAGAAATGTTGTTCGCCCAAAGAATGTAGCGATCGCTTCTAGTATCCGCTGGTGGGTGGGAATATCTTGAACTTCCTGGGTATGAAGTGAACTAATCGCTTCAATATTTTTTGCGATCGGATCTGGTAATGGAGCTGTAAAAACTTGATTTCGAGAAGTTTTCTGTTTGAGTTTGTTCGCGTCTGAACTAAATTGTTTATTGGCTGTGTCGTCTGCGTTGTCCCTCATGCCGCAACTCCTGAATTTAGATGTTACTCGATTATAAGGAAGGCTAGTTGAAAACCCTTGAGGATGTGCCCTCCTGAGTCGTGCACATCCGTACTTTAGGCAAGGGGACGCCAGATGCCTGCGGAGGGAGACCCTCCTGCAGCACTGGCTCATGAAAACTGCCGACGCAGGGTTTGCCCTGCCTTGATACTATTTTTGCACAATCTTCATTGCATTATTATGCTGGAACTGTTAGCATAATTGTGTAGTTGGTTAGGTCGAAGCCAGTGATAATTTACGAATTCAAAGTCAAAGGAAAAGACAGGCAATATAGAGCAATAGATGATGCTATCCGTACTAGTCAGTTCATTCAGAACAAATGCTTACGATATTGGATGGATAACAAAGAGCAAAAAGTAGACAAATATGCATTAAATAAATATTGCGCTGTATTGGCGGCTGAATTCCCCTTTGCGGATGAACTCAATTCAATGGCTAGACAATCTGCGGCAGAACGTGCTTGGGGCGGGATATCTCGGTTTTACGATAACTGCAAAAAGAAGGTTAAAGGGTCGAGCGGGTATCCAAAGTTTAAAAAATACTGTCGTTCGGTGGAATACAAAACGTCAGGATGGAAGCTTTCAAATACTCGTAAAGCTATAACTTTTTCAGACAAGAAAGGAATAGGAACCTTGAAACTAAAAGGAACCTATGATTTGAATTACTACAACATCAAAGAAATTAAGCGGGTTAGATTGGTGCGTCGTGCCGATGGGTACTATGCTCAATTTGCAATCGATATTAATTTGAAAGTTGAGACTCAACCGACAAATCAAGTAGTTGGTATTGACTTAGGTTTAAAGTACTTCATTGCAGACAATAAAGGTAATGTAGAACTGTCCCCCCAGTTTTACCGTAAAGCTGAAAGACAGTTAAACCGTGCAAATCGCAAAAAGTCTAAAAAGTACGACCAAGCAAGAAAAAAAGTGAGCCAGCCCGTTGCGGGGGTTCCCCCCGTTGAAGGGACTGGCGAACCCGTAAGGGCCAAGAAACCGCAATCAACCAACTACCATAAAGCGAGAATAAGGTATGCTCGGAAGCATTTAAAAGTAAGTAGGCAACGAAAAGAGTATTGCAAGCGTGTTGCATACTCCGTTATCCAATCTAACGATTTGGTAGCCTATGAAGATTTAAATGTGAAAGGGCTGGTAAGAAACCGACATTTAGCTAAATCCATCAGTGATGTTGGCTGGTCAACTTTCCGGTCATGGTTGGAGTATTTTGGACACAAATATGGAAAGGTCACGGTTGCTGTACCTCCCCATAATACATCCCAAAACTGCTCTAACTGTGACAAAAAAGTGAAAAAGTCTCTGTCTACAAGAACTCACGTTTGTCCACATTGCGGATACGTGGAGGATAGAGACGTGAATGCAGCAATCAACATCCTGAAACGGGGACTCAGTACCGTGGGGCACACGGGAACTTACGCTTGGGGAGATTTGCCCTCTTGGGCAGTTGGTGCAAACCTGCTGTCTAATGGCGAGTCAACGAACCAAGAATCCCTGCGGCTTTAGCCCAGGGAGTGTCAATGCTTATCTTCTGATGCAGTCAGCACATGGATATTAAGAGGCTGAAAGTCCTATTATACGCTGATTACACCAGTTTTTATTTAACTGAAAACTGGTAAAATCGCACTTTGGAATGGTGAAAGTTTTAGAACATCTGATCTAACTTTAAGGAGCCGTGCATCATTGTTGAAATGTTTACCATGAAACATCTGCGTTACTTGCTGCTTTTTCTGCTACTGACTACAGCAGCAGCCTGTAACCAGACTCGTGCTTCCCAAGAAGAAGCGACACCCGAATCTTCACCTTCTGCCCAACTAGCACAAAGTTCTACACAACTGAAAAATGGTATTCGTACAGAACCATTGTCACCAGCACCTATCCGCATTAATGTTGCTGATTTGCCAAAACCCTACGCCACTGATAGCGCCTCAAAGTCACCTGAGGTCGTACCAATTCCAGAGAACCCGACTCTACGTGTCCCTCCTGGCTTTGTAGTTAACGTTTTTGCTGATGGTTTGGATGCACCTCGCTGGTTAGCTTTAACTCCCAACGGTGATGTTTTGGTAACTGAAACTGGGCAAAATCGTATTCGTTTATTGCGTGATACCAACGGTGATGGGGTGGCTGATGTCAAACAAACTTTTGCCACTCAAGCCAACGGACTAAATAGACCTTTTGGTATGGCTTTTGCTGGTAATTCCTTCTTTTTGGGCAACACTGATGCAGTGTTGCGGTTTCCCTACGCTAAAAATCAGCAGCAAATGACTGGTTCTGGCACAAAAATCGCTAGCTTGCCTGCTAGCGGCTACAATAACCACTGGACGCGTAACGTTGTTGTCTCACCTGATGGTAACAAGTTATATGTTTCGGTTGGTTCTGGAACTAATGTAGACGAAGAACCTTTGCCACGGGCTTCAGTGCAGGTGATGAACTTAGATGGTTCCCAGCAGCAGACTTTTGCCTCTGGCTTGCGTAACCCAGTTGGTCTAGATTTTAACCCTGTGACTAAGGAGCTTTACGCGACTATTAATGAACGTGATGGTATTGGGGATGAGTTGGTACCAGATTACTTGACACGCATTCAGCAGGGAGAATTCTATGGTTGGCCGTATACGTACTTAACAGCTAAAAATCTTGACCCACGTCAGAAGACGGGTGAGGCCAGTAAACGACCAGATTTAGCAAGTCGTACTCGTACTCCAGATGTGCTCTTTCAATCGCACTCAGCCGCCTTGGGGTTGCAGTTTTCTGACGGTAAGACATTCCCGGAAAAATATCGTAATGGTGCTTTTGTTGCTTTTCGTGGTTCTTGGAATCGCGATCGCGGCACTGGATATAAAATTGTCTTTGTCCCATTTAAGACCAATGGACGTCCGCAAGGATACTATGAAGACTTTCTGACTGGATTTCTCCTAAACCCTTCTGTACCTACAACTTGGGGACGTCCTGTGGGCTTACTTACTTTACCTGATGGTAGTCTTTTAGTCACTGAAGAAGCAAATAACCGTATTTATCGGATTCAGTATAAAGGTTAGTCATCAGTGAACAGTGAACAGTGAACAGTGAACAATTGATAACTGATAACTGAAATCAAAACCAGCCTTCCTGTTCCAAAGTCTCAATCAACTGAAGTCCACGGGGGTCACCAACTCCCAAAAGGGAGGCTTTAGCGTCTTCCCGCACTCCCAAATCTTTATCTTCGGCAAAGGCTTGAATCAGTGCATCAATTGCAGTAGCATAAACGACATTAGAAGGCAGTTCGCGGCAAAGTTGTCCAATTGTCCAAGCGCAATTGCTGCGTACTGGTGCGACGGGATCTTGTACCAAGGCTGAAATCAAGGGGGGCATTGCTCCCACAACAGCTTCATATCCCACTTGTGCCATTTGTGCTAAGGCGGTAGCCGCCCACAGGCGTACTGCGGAAATATCGGTTCTTAAAGCATCTACTAGAGGTGCTAGGCTGCGGCGATCGCGACAGTTCCCCAACGCCCAAACAATTCCTTTACGTACGTAGCCATTCCAATCTCGGTTTAACTGGGCAATCAAAGGTTCCACAGCATCTAAGCTGGGGTTGCGTCCAATACCATAGGCTGCACTCACCCGTACCAAAGGACAGGTATCAGTTAATAAGCGAATCAGATGGGGGATAGCCCTAGCATCTTCTATGTCACAAAAAGCACGCGCCGCTAACATCCTTTGCTGCGGCTGTTGATGTTCTAATAATGCTAGCATCTGCTCTGGATTGGGCATTGGCGTCTCTGTTTCGGCAGTGACGGGTTCCATGTGATCCAGAGGACTTTCTAGTTCTGCTTCGACATCAAGTAAGCTTAGGTCGTCTTCGTCATACATAGTTTCAATCCCTGTTAGGGATTAAGATATAATCCCCCGTGCCAATAAGTCAATAAACCAGGGTTGACAACCCTATTCTTGTGTGTTCTCAAGAGATTTTACCATCCACAGTGATTGGGTTTGATATCCTAGCTGATTGTAAAGATTCAATGCGGCTGTGTTGGTTTGAAAGACTTGCAACCCAATTTGGTGATCACCTCTAGCCCTTGCCCAATTTTCTACATATTGCATCAAAGCTGTCCCGACACCTTGTCGTCGGTGTTCTGGCACAACGTAGAGTAAAAAGATATGAGCATGGCGATCGCCTTGGACTTGATCTATGGCATTTCCTACCCATAAACCAGCGATCGGGGATGAGGGAGGTAGGGAGGGAGAGACTCCTAATTTGGAATTTGGAATTTGGAATTTGGAATTGCTTTCTCTGCCAGCTTCTGGTGCTTCCTTTTGTTCTACTTCTACAAAATCAACCCACCAAAGGGGAGTGTCTCTGGAGAAGTATTGTTCAACTGTTTGCGCGAGATGGGAGAAGTCTTGCTGTGCAAAGGCTTCTTGGTAAGTTCGCTGCATGAATTTTACCAGCAGCGCTCTATCCAAGGTGGAACCACGGCGAATTGTGTAATTCGGTAGCAATTCTTCAGACACTTAAAGAAGGCGACAAGGTAGACAGTGTGAATAGCGGCGTATTTACAGCTCCCACTTCCCCACTTTCTTCAACGGGTGCGGGTGCAGCCATATCAGAAGGTAAAAAGATGCGGGAACTGACTGCTACAAGAGCAATAATGAAAACTAACACTACGAAAAACGGCGCGATGTACTGACGAAATATAGCCATACTTTCATTTTGCAACGAACAGTTGATATTTGTGAGCTTTGACTAGCGCGGTTACACACTCGCAATCAAGAATGAAACAAACACCACCTCCTTCTTAAAACAGTTATCAGTTATCAGTTATCAGGGGATCAAGAAATCGCTTCCTCTGTTTACTGTTCTCTGTTCCCTTATGGGTTAGCACTTTCAAAATCAGCAATTGCTTTTTCCCAATACCAATTTTCTGGCATATTAGGGTACTCAACCTTTGCTTGATCTACTAACCGTTGGGCAGCAGTTGCATCACCAGTTAAAGAAATGAGTCTATTTTTGAGATTTGCATCAGGTTCAGGCTGCTGTCTTCGGGAGGCTCGCGTTCTTGCTGCTGGTGAAGTTTGCGCCTGCTGTCTTCTGAACTCCCAAAATAAAACGTAATAAAGTGTACCAAAAATTATAATAAGGCTGAAAGTCCCTAAAAGAGTTAGTAAGTTAGGCGTCAAGTATCCCAGAACTAACTGGGAAAGAACGTAACCAAGTAAGACGCCAGTAATTAAAAGAATAGCTGTTGCAACAATAATGATCAGTTTTTGCCCCATAAATCCTCTTTTTCATTATCAACTCCTGGTCTGTTCATTGCTGCTGGCTTTTGGTTCCAAGGGGCGAAGAATGGCAATAGAAGTAACCCTGGCAAAGCAGCGATGATACTAATTAAGAAGAATATAGACCAACCCGTACTTTTTGCCAAACTGCCAGCTGGGGAAACCAAAATATCGCGACTGAACGCCATAATGCTTGATAATAAAGCAAATTGAGTGGCAGAAAAACGCGGGTTGCACTGACTCATCATAAAAGCTGCGAATGCTGTTGTTCCTAACCCACCACAAAAGTTTTCTACGTTTATTGTCAGCACTAAAAACTGGTAGTTTTTACCGATTTGAGCCAGGAAAAAGTAAGCTAGGTTACTCGCTGCTTGCAAAAAGCCAAATACCCAAAGGGAACGATTGATACCGATTTTACTCAAAATCACTCCCCCTGTGAGAGCACCTACAATGGAAGCAATGAGTCCCATACCTGTTTGGATTGCGCCAATATCGGTTAGGGTGAAGCCTGTTTGCAGCAAAAAGGGAGTTGCCATACTACTCAAAAAAGCATCGCCCAGTTTGTAGAAGAGGATGAACATCAAAACCAATAAGGCTTGGAGTACACCTCGACGCTGGAAGAAGTCCCCAAATGGTAATATAACCGCATCTACTAATGACTCTGGTGGGCTAATTCGCTTTGGTTCTGGTGCGAAGAGAGTGCCAAAAATCCCAATTGCCATACTTGCTGCCATCAACAAGTAAACTGATGACCACGGTATTCTATCAGCAAGTATAAGCGCCAAGGAACCTGTGAGTATGAGCGCCAGTCGATAACCCAAAACGAAAACTGCTGCACCTGCGCCCATTTCTAATTCGTTAAGGACATCAGTACGATAAGCGTCGGCGACGATGTCTTGAGTGGCGCTGAAAAAGGCAATTACTAAGGCGTTGATGGCTAAGAGTTGTAATGCTTGCTTGGGTTGTTGGAAAGCCATGAGGGCGATCGCAATTAACAACGCCATTTGTATCACAATTAACCAACCCCGCCGTCGTCCCAAAAATGGGAGTGTAAATCTATCTAACAAAGGTGCCCAGATAAATTTAAAGGAATATGGTATTGCGACTAAGCTAAACAACCCAATGGCTGTTAAATCAACTTTTTCTACTGTCATCCAAGCTTTCAAGGTGTTTCCCGTTAAGAAGAACGGCAAACCCGATGACGAACCTAATAACAACAAAGCCGCCATCTTGCGGCTTTTAAAAACTTGTAGTAATGATGAAATTGTTTGCACTGTTTTATTTGTTTCTCCTAAAGTGGAAGAATTTGAGAGATATTGTCATATTGACGGCGTAATATCTGGGAAAGATGCCTATAAATAACGCAAAGTTTCACTATCTTATGCAGTTGGCGCTTTTCATTTTTTGGCTGAATCCTAATTTTCGTTAAGGAAATGAATTTGATGTCCTCTAATTTCTACATCGTGTTCAGCCAAGCATTTTGCCCAACCTTCACGAGTACCAATCTCGCTTTTATCCTTGAGTAGTCCTAATTCTTGTTCTTTTTGGGTAAGTTGAGCAAATTCTTGGTATAATGAATAGTTAGAGATCACAAATGTTTCTTTACGGTGGAGAATTGGCGGATTTTTCCTTTGTTCATAATCTCGGTGAGTTATGCGCAAAGTTTTTAAGTCGATCGTGATACTCGCTTTTAGTTCTGGATGGGCATCAGTATCAAATTCCGGATAGAACAGGTAGGATATTCGTGGCTCATCTGTACAAAACTTTATCAGCGTTGTGTCATCGACACGTCCAACAGTGCGACTTGCGCAGCCTTCGTAAATTCGCAGCAAGGGATCGAGTTCACTAAGGGCTGAAACATGGACGTAAAGGGCGCTACGAGTGTGTTTGCCAATTTTACTTTTTTCGCAAGCTGTTTGGACGACTCCGGTTTTACCCAAACTGAAAAGCTTAGCATCAGCAACTTCGCAAGCTTCTTCATAACTGCCAAAAAAGGCTTTGATGTCATGGCGTATTTCTCGTGGTAATTTATGGAATGTCGGGCGTTGATCGAAGTGGGTGAGAGCAAGATAAACTTGGATGTCAAGAGAACGGCGGTAGGCGATCGCATCCCATTCTGTCTCATCAGTCGCTTGCAAAACCACAGCAAAAGCACGGCGAAAGTTTTTAAATTCACTCAGCAATTCCTGTTCGTTATCCAATTCGCCTTTCACTGGAAGTCTGCCACGTTGAGTAAAAAAAGCCATCAGTGGTTCCAACATCTCTTGGTAATCCTCAAACCGCTTGGTAGGAATGCGTACCTTTGGTGTTGAGGTTCTGGAGAAAAAGCGTATTGCTTTGAATTCTTCTTTTTCGGCTTCATCTCGAAAAACAAAATACACACCCAGCGCGACTGGTACCGCATCGACATTTAGGGTTTCATCAATGTATCTTTTAAGTTCTTCTTGTTCGTAATATTTCTGAAACGTGTTGCGACTGGTGACGATACCATCACTGTAAGCAACTTGAGTCTTGCTGGGAGCATTTATCAGAACTTGAGCTGCAACAATTAAGACTTTGTGGGCGAGTTCCCAAGCTTGGCAAAGAGCTTGGCGGCGTTCCTCTGTGTCTTCAATGACGTTCAGGATGTAGCTCAAGTTCACGACATCAGCAGGAACACAGGGGGTATCTGGGTAATAGTATGGATCCCAGCCTGAACTGGTGTAGCCTAAGTTCGCTACTCGCTCCACATCGCCACCGTGTCCGCAACCGTAGTCAAAAAACGTGGTATCGTTATTTATAATTGCCCATTCTATTGCCAATCGCACAGGTCTGGACAAGTCGGTGCGAAAAATAGCGGCTTTATGGCGTTCTATTTCTACGTAACTCTCTGGCGACATAAGGATATTGAGGGAAGCACAAATAATCACAGATGCGCACAGATAATAAGCATCCGTGTTTATCTGTGATTTATTAATCCTTATATCTTTTTCGTTGCTAATTCAACTAAATCTTCAATCTTCTTGATATTTGGATCACCTGCGAGGTAACCAATACCGCGATGTAGATGGAGGCGAAATTGTGTTGCTAGGGTTTCTTTGTCTGTTGGGAAGCCGTCGTTGTAGCAGCGTTGCTTGAGGGCGAGTAGGAATATATCGGACATTTCGCCACCAAAAACGCGCCATGTCATTTCGACGTTACTATCTTGAGGAATTGGTACGGGTGAGGGTGAGGTTGGTTCGGCTAAGGAACGACAAAACGCCCAACGACACAGGATGTTCCATTGATCGATTTTGGTGTTGCGTCTGAGTTTGAGGAGTTGGTCTTTGGCTGTTTGGGAGAGTTTGATACGATCTATTGGGGTTTCCATGTTGTCTTAGAGTAATGAACCGCAGAGGCGCAGAGAACGCAGAGGAAGAGAAACAAGAGAAAGAACAGAGTTTACCAGAAGTAGCCTGGTTCAACTGTTGTCTGACGGGTGGATGAGTCGTATTTGAGGAGGTATTCGCGGGCGATCGCCTCGTTTTCTCGCAATATTTTGACTTCTTTTTTTCCTATCTCTGTATCTGTGGAAAGGAGAATGACTTGATGGCTGGCTGATGGGAAGTAACGTTCAACTAGGTTGTTGCGGTGGGAGGAGTCTAAGCGTCCGAGAGGTGTGTCAATTGCGACTGGTAAGCGACGTCCGGAAACGCGGGCTAATCCCCAGAGGAAGGCGATCGCTAAGAGTTGTTTTTCACCTGCAGAAAGACGATGTTTTGGAACGGGTTTACCTTGTACATCGTATAGCGACAGGCTGAAGGTATGAGTGTCAATTGCAACGCGATGCACTAAGTCTGATTTGTGGAGGAGATAGCGGAAGCATTCGGTAACTTCAACTTCGAGTTTGTTGAGTTTTCTGAGGGTTAATTTTTCGCGGAAAAGCTTGAGTGTTTGTTGGACTTTGGCTGCAGAGGTAATAATATGTTCGTAGTTTTTGCGGTCAATATTTTGCTTACTATATTCTTGTAAGTCCTTTTTGATATTTTTTATTTCAGCCTCTAATTCATCACAGCGGCGTTTTGTGACTTCGCTTGCTGCTTTGATTTGGGAAACTTGATTTTGTGCTGCTTCGAGTACATCAACTAACTGTTTATAAGCTTCTGGTTCGGCTGCCGTCTGTATTTGTCTTTCTAGAGTGACAATATCTTCTTCTTTATTTGCGAGAATGTCAATTTGTTGCTTGGCTATCTTCTTCTCATTTTGCAGGTAGTAGAAAATATTGCCCAATTGACTTAAGGTTTCAGCGTCAGCTAATAACCAGGATTCTTCTGGTTGTATCAAATTGGCTCGCAATGTCTCTTCATCTTGTTCTAAAAATGCTTTTATTTTTTCAACTTGTTCTTCAGAAATTCCTGCTTGAGTCATCCAATTGAGTAAACGTTTATCTCGTTCAAATAATATATCTCTTGCTATTTGCGCTTGTTGAATGCGAAATTCTTTTTCTCCTTGGCGTTGCGCTTGAGTCAGTAAAGGTTCAATCAACGCCAGTGGTAGAATACTATCCGCTAATTGACACATTCCCTGACGTGCTTGTTCTACGTCAGTAGTTTTTTGCTTCTTTTGTAATTCTAGTTGATTTCGTTCTGCTGCGATTTTACCGCCTTCATAAACAAATTTATCAAACGCGTCTTGCTTTTCTTTTTCTAATTCTTGTAATTCGGTTTTTAATTTTTCTAGCTGTTTCGTTTTTTCTTCGTATTCTGCTTGTTGCTGTTTTAATCTTTTTTCAATTTCCTCTATATTTACCAAATCTTTAGTATCGGCTATTTCCTTACGTTTGCGATTGACGACAATTTCTAAATCAACTCCCAAACGTTCTGCCAACTCTAGCCCCAAAAGTCCGCGAATTGCATCAACAACAATAGGTGGCGGTACTTCCTGTTCTGCAAGTTCTTTCACCTGTTCTCCATCAAAGAGAAACAAATTAGAAATTCCTAACGGAAGTAGATTTTCAATGTAATCGTCCCAAGTATTAACTAATTCTTCTCTAAGCCAATCCTCTTGTTTGGCAACGTCTAATTCCAAAATTCCTAAATTATCTTTACCATCTTTAGGATTTTTTTCCCAAGTTCGCACTATTCGGTATTTGACTGGCTGATCATTTTCAATATGTTCAAAAAGTAATTCAACCCGTGTTTTTTCAATTCCTGGAGTATGACTGTTAACGCATTGGCTAAGAAAATCACTATAGCTTAAATTACCACGGTTAGAGCATTGAGCACGAGATCCATAAAGCGCAAGGCGAATCGCATCCATCAAAGTTGTTTTCCCACCACCGTTCATTCCACCTAATAAGAGGATGGGGCGAGAATTATCATTTTCTTGTGGGTTAAGGTTGATAACTTGGCGTCCATTGTAGGGACCAAAGTTTTGTAGGACAAGTTCAACAAATATCATGTGGATAGAGACTTTGGCTAGAAAAGATACCAGGTTATTATATAGCAAAATAAAAACCATTAGGCGAATGGAATTCGCCGGGTTTCTAGTTGATTGCAATTTGATTCACCTAAAATTCAATCAACAGAATTCCTCTTTTTATATTTGATATTTCCCCAAGTTTGCGGTTTTTCTGTTTCAGAAACAGTCACATCACCCAAAGTCAACTGCTTGACTTTTTCAATATCGCCTTCACTTGCTGCGGCTTTCAAGTCTCGTTTCAAATGAGCGTTTTTAATTGCTTCATCTGGAGAACGAGAACTTGTTTCAAAACATTTGGCTAACGCATCGTAAATTCCCACACGACGGGACATTTTGCGATACTGGCGTTCTGTGTCGAGAAGCTTCGCCATGAGTTCTAAGTGCATTGCATCTTCTTCACAAATTTCTTCCAGCACCGCCCATTCATCGCTACCAAGAAGACTGTTACCAGCACCAGGACGCGGATCTATAAAAGGTTCATCTGTCACTTCTTTATAAATACGGGGTAAACTATCATCAAATTCGTGTTTGTCTTCTAGCCAAATACGGCGAATTTCACTCAATTCTTCTGTTGTAATGAGAGTTATATCACGCATATTTTCTGGTGCTGTGCGACGGATTTGGGTTTGCGCTTCTAGAACTTTTCTTAGCCAATGTTCACGCCAATATTTGGTATATGGACCAGGAATTGGTTCTACGGAGATTTCTCCATCCATGTTGCGTTCAAATAATGTGACTTCGCCCCAGATGCGGCGGAAGTCTCTTTTGTCGCGGTCATCTTCAGCATCTAATTCATTGCGGATATCTAGTAGAGGTTGCATCCATTCTTTTTCTTCGTCATTTTGAATCATCGCCTCCATCGATTTATCCTTACTAACCATTGTGCAAACCCAGCAACCAAAGCGAGAATCGCCACAACTTGGGGTAGAAGTATCAATCACGAGGGGACATTCATTATCAGCTGTTGCACCTCGATACATGGTGAATAAATCTTTGTTGCTGTATCCCCAAGGATTTTGCAATTGGTTGAGGTAAATCCACACTTCATCAGTACGCCAGTCTTCGATGGGCAGGTAAATCAGCGAGTTCGGTCGATTGGGATTTGTGTTGAGGCGATCGCGTATTCGCCAGTCTCGATGCTTTGCCATCGTTATAGCGCGTTTAACGCTTTCGGCTTTACGTGTACCAAGTACAAGAATAACTTCACCGCTGGCACGTATCATTTCACGGATAAAGTTGTCGGCGGGTTGAATTTTCAGGCGTTCTGTACACCATCTAAATCTGTTACGTGGTGCTGGATAACCTTTGCCAATCAAGCAAACCCAAAAAGTATCTTTGATTGCTGGATAATTTAGATGAGGTTCAATAGGCATTCCTTGTTCTTTCGCGGCTGCCTTCATGCGATCCAGAGAGTTGCGTACCCAAGCAGAGACGACAGGGTTTTCTACCAACGTATCTGTTGTAATAACATGGATTGCCTTAGTCCGTTTTTCGGGTGGGAGTTGTGCGATCGCATTCCAAATCAACTGCAAAGTTGCTGTTGAATCTTTACCACCAGAGTATCCAACTACCCAAGGAATGGCATCCAGACAGTATAATTCTTGTATTTCTGTGGTGAGTTCTTGGATATAATCAACTAACTCTGCCACAGTACGGGCTTGCTGACTTTGATTTTCTGACTGTTGTGCTGTAGCCATTTCTCCTTCCCTGTCTAAACACGGACGTTACTCACCCGAATTATATGTAGTGCTATCAAACCTTAGTATTGTAAACGTAAAGTTTTTAAAAACTTTTTCATATTAACTGAATTTTATAGAGAATTAATTTGTACCAAACCCTCCAGTTTTCAAAAACCACTATGAAGGACAGCGCATCAGACCCAACCAATGACATCGCTAGTGAGTACTTGCAACGGGAAATCAAAGACCAACAGCTACTCGCTTTACTTCTAGAGAAGTTCCTTGGGAGGAAGGATCGCATTCTGGTTCAGAAAACCGAGATGGGTGGTACTGAGGCTTATGTTGGTTCTGTCACCCTAGAATGGTTTGCGGGTCGCGTTCACTTCGCGTCTGGCTTACCCTTACTTCAAAAAAAGTACAATCCAGAGACTGATAACATCGAAATTGACGCGGATAGCATTGATGAAATTCAACAGCGTCCTCTTGATTGGTCACGTCAAGCACCGCTTGTGCAGTATTTGGCAGCGCGAAAAAATCACAAGTTTCCGCCAGTTCTCGTGGTAATTAATCAACCGTGGGTGGATAATCCCAAAGCTGCTGAGTGGGATAGTCAGGGACGCGCCACAAAATCCACCACCGAATTCACTCCACTGGATAAAGATGATAAAGTCGGTCTGCTTAACCTTTCTGAAGAAAATGTCACCATTTATGCCTTGGATGGTCAACATCGATTGATGGGGGTGCAGGGTTTAATGGAGTTTATCAAAACCGGCAAACTCCAGCGATATAAGAAGGATAAAACTGCTTACGAAACTTTCATTACGTTGGCTGACTTAGTAGAACAATATCGTGTGGAACCAGCTTACCTGCAAAGCTTACCCAAGGAAAAAATTGGTATTGAGTTCATTTGTGCGGTTGCGGCTGGTGAAACCCGCGAAGAGGCAAGGCGACGGGTGAGATCCATCTTTGTTCATGTTAATTTGATGGCTGCACCCTTGAGTAAAGGTCAGTTAGCACAACTGAATGAAGATGATGGTTTTTCGATAGTTGCCAGAAAAATCGCTGTCAACCATCCGCTTTTGGAACAACAGGAAACGCGAAAGCCTCGCGTCAATTGGAATAGTGCGACAGTTGCAGCGAACTCAACAGTTTTGACAACACTGCAAGCTTTAAAAGAAATGTCTGAACGATACTTGGGGCAAAAGTACTCTCACTGGAAACCCTTGGATAAAGGTCTCATTCCCATGCGTCCAGAGGATGAGGAACTTTATGAGGGGATACAGGAATTTCACAAGTTATTCGATTCTTTGGCAACGCTTCCAAGTTATAAACTTCTTGAAGATGAGGGTACGCCTGCATTACGACGATTCAGCTTTGAGAAAGATGGCGGTGAAGGAAATATGCTTTTCCGTCCTGTTGGTCAAGTGGCTTTAGCCCAAGCTTTGGGTATTTTGGTTTTTAAGAAAGGGCTATCGAGTGCAGACATTTTTAAGAAACTGCAAAAATTCGACCGTTCCGGTGGTTTTAGCGGTATGGAATACCCGCAATCTCTCTGGTACGGTATTTTGTATGACCCAAACAAAAAGCGAGTCCAAGTTGCTGGACGGGATCTGGCGGCGAAGTTACTGATATATATTCTGGGTGGAATTCAAGATCAGATGGAACGTGCGGAACTTCGCAAAGATTTGGCTAAAGCTAGAACTGTTGAAAATAAAACAATCGGGTTTGATGGTAAGTTTGTTGAACCCAAGCAAGTAGGACTTCCATCAGTTTTGTAAATCAATCTTTTGAGGAATCTCCGACTGCCCCGGGAAATTCAGCATAAGCTTTGTCAAAATACTTCGCCAGCTGGATATCTCTATCTGATATGCGATGTCCAATATCCCATGTGGTTAAATAAACTCTCAAAGTTTTCCATATATTTTCCCACCTTGGATGGTGAAGCACAATTTCACATCCAGGAGCAACTTTATTCATGAATTCTACTGCATCAAGAAATGTCTTAAACTTGTACTTGCGAAAGAGTTCAATCCTAACATTGCTTTGATTTTCAGGTAAGGGACTAATAACTTTTTCCCATTGAGATAAATGATTAGCTAATGCAATCGAAAGTTTTTCATCACTAATTTCCTCTGGCTTCTCAGGATGAGGAATAGGATAGTCACTCCAAGGTACTTCACTGCTGGTATGATGAATATTGTCAATTGATGCTCTTAATTGCGTAAGAACAAGTTTAATATCGTGATCCCAATAGGTATTACGAATTTCTACAGCTTGCTTGCTAGTTATGGGAGCTATTGATGATGGTAATTTATTAGAAGGTGGCATTTTTGCTCCATTGAATAATACAGGCAAAATTTTTTTGCCCTTGGCTAGACAATATTCTATTTCTTTGCGAACCCAATCATCTTCCTGGTCGATCCTACGTAACCCATACTCATCGCTAGATTTAATCCAATCAGGACCTATAACCAATACTGCTATCAGCGATGCTTCTAATGCATCAACAAGTTCCTGGGGCCAGTCAGTTCCCGGCTCAATTGAAGAGGTATCAATAAATACCATATCTTTCCCAATTTCTTTAGAAATTGTGCTGTATAGACGACCAGCTTCAGAAGTAATATCAGATCTACGGTAGCTGATGAAGATAGGAGGTTTGAACATAGGCTTCTACTCCGTTAATAGAAATGCTTGTGAATCGGTAGGTATAACTATTTATTATGCAGAAACTTTCCGTATATCATATTAAATATTAAATAAACCTACTTAAATCAAACTCCTCTTCGGGCTGATTTTCCAATTTCTCGGAACTAAGCATGAGTAAAATTCTTTCTGTGTAATCTACTGCACCATGTAATTCTGCTTGTAACAATTCAAGTCCACCATTTGCATATTCTTCAAAGATGTGGTTGCGTTTTTCAACATTTTTGTCTTCATTGAAAGATAAAATTTTGATATCCTTAGTCTCAGTAATTGCTATTACATTAATAACCGTATCATATCCCCTAACAATAAACTGTTCTTGGGGAATTGGAGATGGTTCTCTTTTAGATATCTCCCCCAAAGGAACCCGCTTATTATGCTTTGCACCCAAAGCAGCAGCAAACACAATTACATCAGCATAAGTTTGAAAAGGACCAGTTGCACCATCAACTGATGTTAAAGCTTTTACCAACTCAGCCTTATCTTTCGCAACCCTGATTCTACCAGTTTCAGCCATTTTACTTAAATCTAGTTTGTGACAATCTTAACTCAGAGATAGAGCGATCGCCTTCTCTTCCCTCTGCGTCCTTGGCGTCTATGTCCTGCGGACACGCTACGCTAAGGCGGTTCGTTTAAAACTACGCCTAACTGGGAAACTGTTTATTTGTCCAAAAGCAGTCTCAGCGCACTTCACAAAACTTTATGAGAACTGTCCACCATCTACATCACAAACTCTCCACGTGTGATAGTACAATAAAAGTAGAAACTTTCAGACAGTAGTTCTCCAGGCATTAGGGTGATATCTCGTTAAGACAATCTACAGCTCAAAGATTGTCAAAGTTAGGAAAAGTAAAGGCGCTCTGAGTTGATAGAGTCACAACAGAGGCGATTAGAACAGCGAGAGAAAAGTTTTTAAAAACCATTACCCAATATTCATGTAGTTATTGAACTACCATTAAGTGAATTTGTTGTATTTCTTGCATCGGAAGCAACAACACTCTCCTTTCTTCTCTTTTGCATTCTCTACGCTTCTGGGGTTCATAACTTCTAACAACTCACGCAAAAACAATGTAGAGACGCGAGGTTTCGTGTCTCTATTTTGTGTCTGTGTGTGAAATTTCAAAAACTACCCTTCGCGCATCACCTCAATAATCTCTGTATACTCAAACTCATTTGGACTTTGTCTTACCAAAGGATACCGTTCTCCGCCCAACTCAATATAATCTTGTTCACACTCAGGCTTAGAGGAATAATATGTCAGCACATATTCCCTACCAATTTTATCTGCCATTTCTTCTTCTACTTCACCTCGCCATTGTGTCTTAGTTACCAACACAATCAACTGGTTTGCTAATTTGGGAATTGTCTTTGCAATTTGTCGTCGAGAAATTTCATCCAAACTCCCAAAGGGTGAATCCATAACAATTGGGAAAGTACTACTATCAGGAACCAGCAGGATTTTTTTCTTTTCACTCCATTCCCGTACTCTATCGATAATGCTAGCAATAAAAGATAAACTGAGAATTTGATTTTCTCCCGTGGAAGCTGCAACTGGCATTTCGATACCTGCTGTATTCTCTACCAGCGTTAGTTCATATTTATCGCTAATTTTAGGAATATAAGGTGTAAACGAAATTTCGCTGAAGATTTCTTGTACCCGCTTTTCTAATTGCCAACGAAACTGCTTTTCTTGACGGTTTCTAACTTCTGTTAACCGTTCAATAGCATCTTGAGTTGCGCTGATGCGTTGTTGCGCTAATGCTTGTCTGTCTTCATTTAGTTTCTGCTTGGCGATTTGTTTTCTCAAACCTTCCAACTCAGTTTTCAAGTTAGCAATTTGTTGCTGATTTGCACCTTGCTCTAATATGAACTCTCTGATTTTATCTTCAATTTCATCCAAACGCTTTTGTAAACTGCTGATTTCTTCATTTGCATCTTTTCGCAATCGTTCTTGAATATTATCTAACTCACCTTCAGTTTGTGATATACTTTGTCTTAACTGATTAATCCGTGCTTGCTCTCTATCAACTTCTTGCCAGAAACTAACTGCTTGCTTATCAATTTCATCAACTTGAGCACTCATGCGGATGGCTGTTTCTTCCACAATTGAAGAACCCGCTTTATCTAATAATTTGATCACATTCTCGTGTGAGTGAGTTCCTTGGCGTAAGTCTGCACCACAAATACAGCATTGAGAGTCGAGTAATTCATTTACAAATTCCCGTGAAATGCCAGAGGTTAACTCGCCTCGCTGCTTCAAATCATCTATAATTTCTCGAAATTGTGCTGTGTTTTGTGAAAGTAATATGGTATAACCGCGTCCAGAAATTGCTTTTTTAATAGCGTCCCTACTTTCTTTGAGATTTTCCTGATTAGATGCTTTTTGTTTTTCTAATTCTTGGCGTCTTTCTTCTAATTCCTTGGCAGTACTGAGTTCTCTTAAGCGGTTGCTTGTCTCTTTTTTAAAAGTTTCTTGATATTCTAACTCTTGTTTAATTTCTGTTTGTCGCTTTGTGATGCGCTCAATTTCCAGTTCGAGAGTGTTTTGCTGTTTCAAAAGCTGTTTAATTTCTGAATCACCAATTATCCTTAACTCATTTTCCAGAGTTTTTTTGGCTTCCTTTAAGTGATTGATGGAACGGTTAATGACTTCTACGCCTAAAAAAATCTTTGTGGCTTCCGCAATTTCAGCTTTCTTGTCCGAACGAACAATCTCTTCAATGCGTTCACCATCAAAGAAGAAATATTGATGTAAACTAATGGGTAAGATTTGCCCAATCACGTCTTCTGGTTGCTGAGGTGGAAAATACCAGCGTCCATCATCCCCAGCTACTTGCATACGCAATTCTGTTTTGGTTACGTTGAAGTCGCTTTCATTTTTATAAAGTCGGCATATGCGTTTTACATTGTAGCGTTTGCCGTCATGTTCCCACTCTACCTCTACCCAACATTCTACAGTTTGTCCGGGTTTCGCTTCGGCGATCGCACGTTTATTAACTAATTGTTCAGTCGATGCGAAAGCTGCACTAAATTTCTCATACAACACCCAAGTAAACGCATTCAACAGACTCGTTTTTCCTGAACCATTATTACCGTGAATTATCGTTGTGTTGCGAGTCTCTCCTCCTGCAAGAATAATTTCTGGTGTCTTCCCATAAAAAGAGCGAAAGTTACAAAGCTTAATAGAAGTCAGCTTCATCGCACTGCTTCCTTCACAATCGCCAGAATATCATCATTAATATGGCTATTAATTTTCTTATCTAGTCTACTTTTCTCCAACTGCCACACACGATCAATTATTTGCCGTACTTCTGATGGTGCACTGAGAATTGGTTCTTGAACATAATCAATATGAGTTTCTTTTGTCATCTGACTTTAATTGGAGTTTTTATATCTTTTCATACTATATGGTTTCACAATTATCAGTCAAGACACTATAAGAATGATCGAACCGCCTTAGCGCAGCGTGTCCGCAGGACATAGACGCCAAGGGCGCAGAGGAAAGAGAGAAGAGGGAATTTAACTAAACATTTAGGACTGCTAACTGTCTTGGCGGAAGATTGAAAAATTAAATATCCAACAAACCGTATCGCTTTTGTAAGTTGAGTAACTTTATCCTCGCTTCACCAGCGTTATCAGCTAAATCAGCAAACTCAACCAATCTCAGTAATTCCTTTCTCAATAAATTGCGTTCAACTTCTAGAGTTTTCCTATCTAAATCAGGCGGTAAGACAATCATGTCAAAAATTGTGGCACGTTCCTTTCCTGGATGAGGACGCAAAACTCTTCCCCGCCGTTGAATGAATTGGCGGGGGTTAGCTGAACTTGCCAAAATCACCGCCGTTTGAATTGCTGGAATATCTACCCCTTCATCTAAACAGCGAATCGCTACTAAACCTTGCAATTCACCACTTTCAAATTGACGCCGTAAAACTTCTCTTTCTTCTATAGATGTTTGGGATGTGTAGGTACTGACTTTATAACCCAGTTCTATCCCTAGAGTTTTGACGACAGCTTTGAGTTGGCGTAAGCTAGAACGTTCTCCAACTTCTTGTGAACCATCACTACAATAGAAAAGTGTATGAGTTGTTTCAAGGCGAGTTGACATTAACTCGCGCAAGGCGTTTAACTTATTTTCTGCTGCACCAATTAACCTTGCGCGCTGCATCAATAACGGCTTCAAATCTTCGTTCTCTTCAAAATCTGCCAATTCAACGTTTTCCCGTTCTCGATATAGCAGTGCTCGTCCAATTTTTTGTGTTAATTTAGCATAAGCACGGCTTTCGATGTCTGTTAATTCTACTAATATAGGATAATAAAGATAATGTACTAAAGCACCTTGAGCGATCGCATCTCTTAAAGTAAACTCTGGTTTGAGAACAGGACCGAAATAATCAAATAAAGATTGGGTTCCACCTTCATCAAAATACCTTTCTGGTGTAGCTGATAAAGCCAGTCGCAACCCAACGCGACGAGGTAAACTTTCTTCCAACTTGGGTGCACCTAAGTTATGTGCTTCGTCTCCAATAATGAGAGTTTTTTCCGGAAAATATTTGAGTTGAGATTGAAAGCCATCCCCCATTAAAGTAGAGTTGCTGGTAATAACTGTAAGAAACGGTTGGGAACCAGAACGCACATTATAAAGTTGTGTGGAAAGTTGACTCTGCCAATTGTGTAAACTCTCAAAAGCTAAAATAGGTTGCAAATTAAATTTTGCACATTCTCGCGCCCATTGCGTGACAAGATGTCGATAGGGACAAACGACGAGCAAGACTTGCAAGTTAATTTGCTTGTATAATTCAGTGGCGATCGCCAGCGCTGTAATTGTCTTCCCACTACCAGTCGCCATTTTCAGCGTACCTCTACCGTTGTTGGCAAACCAGTTATTAACGGCTTGTCGCTGATACCCTCGCAGTTGCAGAGATGGTGGCATTTTAGGGCATCCTGGTAATGGTTGTGTATGATAACCACCTCTACTTT
Organism: Brasilonema octagenarum UFV-OR1; assembly: GCF_963888615.1. Classification (NCBI taxonomy): domain Bacteria; kingdom Bacillati; phylum Cyanobacteriota; class Cyanophyceae; order Nostocales; family Scytonemataceae; genus Brasilonema; species Brasilonema octagenarum. The sequence continues at coordinate 22,465 of NZ_CAWPKW010000296.1, forward strand.
CGCCTACAAACGGTAATTTTAATTTGAACGTGGCTGTTTGCTTAACTTGATTTTTTATCAAATACATAAACTAAATAAGTAGTAAGAGAAGTCGGCAGAGAGTGTGAGAGTGAAGCGCGTTTGCGCTAGCCCCCTCCGGGGCTAGCGTTAACGTTTGCGCAGCGCCCCTTTTAGGGGCTAGTGGATCGTAGATCGCCGTAGGCTGGGAGTGAAAGAGTGTGGGAGTGAGGGAGTCAAAGAGTGTGGGAAAATATCTTTGTTTCCCTTCTTCCCTCCTTCCCTCATCCCTATCTATCAGTTGTAATTGCGCCAAATAGCTACAAGCGAACCTTGCACCTGCACCTGAGTCGCGTTTACCTCGATTGGATTGTATTTAGGGTTTGCAGGTTTGAGGGTAATGCGATCGCCGCTTCGATAAAACCGCTTCAAAGTGGTACCAATACTATCGACTCTGGCGGCGACGATAGTCCCATTTTTTAGCAGATCTGGTTCTAGTACTGGACGCAAAAATACCAAATCTCCCTCGACAATCGAATCTTCAATCATGCTGTCACCAGTTACCCGCAAAGCATATGCTTGGGGAGGTAATGACAAATGAGCTATATCTATATTTTCGACAGCTTCAGTGAAAGGTTCTATTAATCCACCAGCGGCGATCGTTCCCAAAATTGGTACACCTTGTTTTAACGCTTGTAGAACTCTAATTGTCCGTGCTTTACCTTCACTCCATTCAATGTACCCCTTATTGCGTAAATGTTCCAAGCGACTTTGAATTGGTGCAGGCGATTTTAAATTCATCGCCTGCATCATTTGTCGAATCGAAGGTGAATGCTGGTATTGTCGTATATATTCTGCCAGCCATTCGTAAAGTTCTTTTTGAGCTTCTGTCAAACGTTCCATAAATTTGTAGGGAGGTAAATACAAATGCTTCTAGAACATTAGTACTACAAAAAACCTCCCTACGCACTATTTATTTTAGATATTTTGATGAATTGCGATCAGAACAGAGAATAAATCAGTCAATAAGCCAGTAAAAATATAACTATTTCTGACTGATAACTTAAAATTCTTCTGCCCCTAAGAAGCTTGCAAGTAAAGCTTTTTGAGCGTGCATCCGATTTTCAGCTTGATCCCAAATACGCGACGCAGATCCTTCCATAACCTAATCAGTAATTTCTTCACCACGATGGGCTGGTAAACAGTGTAAAACAATTGCCTCTGGTTCCGCAAGACTCATCAGTTGTTCATTTACTTGATAAGGTTGGAAAATTGGCATTCTATTGTCTGCTTCTTGTTCTTGCCCCATACTTGCCCAAACATCAGTGTAAATGACATGAGAACCTTTTGTTGCAATTTCTGGGTCATTAGTTAAGAGGACTTCAGTTTTATTGGCTGCAATAGAACGTGCTGTTTCTACAATTGCTGCATTTGGTTCAAATCCATTTGGTGTGGCAATTCTCACATTCATTCCTACCAAAGCGCAACCCAATAACAGGGAATTTGCCACATTATTCCCATCCCCTACATAAGTCAAAGTCAATCCAGAAAAAGTGCCAAAGCATTCTTGCACTGTCATCAAATCAGCCAGAACTTGACAGGGATGTTCTAAATCAGTCAGAGCATTAATAACAGGAATTTTGGCAGAGTTAGCAAAAATTTGCAATTCCTGCTGTGCAAAGGTACGAATCGCTAAAATATCGAGATATCTATCCAGAACCCGCGCTGTATCTTGCAGTGGTTCTCCGCGACTAACTTGAGTCACATTGGGATTGAGATCAATTACCTGTCCACCCAGTTGGTACATTGCTACAGTAAAACTGACTCGTGTCCGAGTTGAAGCCTTGGAGAACAACAGCCCTAACACCTTATGACACCGCAATCTCAGCTTTTGTGATTTTAGCCGAGATGCCATTTGCAGAAGTTCTAGAACTTCCGTTTGACTAAAGTCTGCCAGACTTAATAAATCCCGTCCGATCAACACTGCCATGCTTGTTGCTCTACAAAGAACACTTTTGTCTTTCTGTTTGGTGTACCCAGCCGTGTCAAAAAATTTTGCCTTAAAACTACACCAGATATTTTATATCTAGCCCATAATTTTAAGGTAGCTTTGGTATATCACTAGTTTATCAATATCGTCAGTGAAAAGAATCACAAGTTTGTTTGATTTTCATTACACCGAGAACGCCTGAAAGTGTGTTCATTGGTTGCGAAATCGGCAGTATCATAGACATGACGTATTTCCAGAGAAATTTGGACAACAATAACTCTTCACACTAGTATATTGTCAAATCAGCTTGCCTATGGTATAGTCATAAATTAGTGTGATGTTCAAAAAAGACAAGTATGCCAGCATAGCACAGTGGTAGTGCATCCGACTTGTAATCGGAAGGTCGTCGGTTCAAATCCGATTGCTGGCTTTTGTGGTTTCGATTAACATATTATTTGTCGTCGTTAACAGATTAATGTCATCGAACTGTTCTAAGTCAAGGTTAATAAAGTTTTGCCTCAAACTGAGTTACTTACGTTGAGTGATTCGCCACCAAAGCCCATTCCTATTCAGCCAACTTTGACCTATTGAAATCTAATAAGTTGTATAAATATACAGGAGATGCTACCAATGGATACGTATATCCCGGTCAGTTGTGACTTTCATGATGAATTAGAAGCATTGGCGACGTTGCGTCAGGAATGCCGAATTGTTTACTGCGATGCAGCTAATGAGTTAGTGGAAGTGCAAGGTCGGATTATTGATGTTTACGCTGCAAATAAAGCTGATTTTATCAAATTGAAGGATGGAACTGAAATTCGGTTGGATAGAATTGTTTCAGTTAATGATAAGCAGCTTTCCTCTTACTCGGATTCATAGTACGGGACTTCCTAAGCTGAACTACTTAAAATGAAATGAGAACTTTTTTAAGATAAACTTTCTTTGATGTACCTGACTTAATTTCCAAGCATGAGCATCTACTACAAAATGCCCCATAGTTAGCCCCAGTAATCCTCCCAGAATAAAATCTGTACAACTTGAAAGGATACTCTGATTTTGAATAAAGACAAGCTTGTTTAGCTCTTGACTGTAGAAGAAAATCAAGCCTCCCACTACTAAATACAGTGAGAGTAAAAACAATGACTTCAAAAGAGTAGACTGTTTTTGGGCTTTATCCTTTGCTTGTTCAGAATTTATAGCGATAACTGTCATGAATATAATGTATTGAATTCCATGTGCTGTTGCATAAGTAGAAAAAGTAACTAAGGTATCGCCAGAGAAATAAATCGGTAAAAAGAAAAATACCAATAAAAAGAAGAATATCGACTTGACTAATGTAAAACACTCCGGTTTGACGAAAAAAACATAAACACTCAAAATTAAAGCCGCCAAGAACACAAACTGTCCGAGCAAGTAGAAAAAGTTTATGGAATTATGTAAATAACTAGGAGCCACGCTGTACCCGAGAACCTTCCAAGTTGCAAAAATACCAGCTAATGTTCCTAAATTAATAGATGCCTTTTCTAATCTAGATACTGGTTTACTTGTTTGAGAATACGAAATAAAACTGTAAACTCCGATATTCTGCTTTCCATAATGATAAGCCTGCCATATCCAATAAAAAAGCAACAGATAAGGTTTTAAAAACTGGCTTGAGAAAGTAAAAACGCACCCTGAGAATAAAAATAATATTAAAGGTGTATATATGTACCTTAATTTATTTTGAGATATTATATTTAACCTAAATTCTTTGACACTATAAAAATAAACTGTTGTTGAAACATGAGCTATTGACAAGAATAACAGAGTATATTTAATGGCGTAAATTTCTAATATTTTGTGTTCTAGATCACTGACAATTGTCAAAAAAATAATTGGTAAAGCTGTACCTAGTAATATACTTAATTCAAATATATTCTTAGGGTTACCCGTGCTTATCAAAAGCTGTTGTAAATATTTCGTGCTGTTGCCCATAGTGATGTAAGTTAGCAATAAATCGGGGGTGAATTTCTGTCTCATGCACTCATGAATAAATGCATGGGAAAATGGGAAATGGTTTTTCTTCCCATTTCCCTATTGCCTCAGTACAAGGATCTCTGTTGAAGTCTAAAATGTTATGCTCTACGCGAACGGGTAGTGTGCACCTTGGACGCTCATACCAAGTTGCGGCTCAATGATCTCCAAAGCCCCTCTGCGATGCTTTGGAGAGAGGGTAAGGTACAAGTATGAATGCAACACGCGTATTAGTATCTCAAAGTTTGACGGTAAAAAGCAACTCCTCGTTCCCCCCAACGGAAAAGTTAAATCCCAAGACGCGGAAAACGTCGGTGCAGGACTGGACTCACCAGTTGCTTCCACCGACGTTTTCCTCAAAACAGTACTAGTCTCACTTCGCTCTACTGAGAATGACAAAATGACACTTTATGAGACAGACATCCTCTTAGTATTCCCCCAATAAGCTAAGACTGTGCACGAAAAAAAGCTCTAGCGACATTACAGTCTTGTTGAATTTGTGTTTTTAGGGCTTCTAGAGAAGAAAATTTTTGTTCTGGTCGCAAAAATCTTTCTAGTTGCACCATCAGCTTTTTGCCATACAAATCACCAGACCAATCTAACAGATGGATTTCCACAGATTGATACGTACCATTTACCGTTGGGCGATGACCTATATTCATCACACCTAAGTAAATATTCTCTGGATTGTCTGGTGTTTCATCGCAGACGGTAACACGAACAGCATAGACACCGTGGCAGGGCAAAAACTTGTCTTTCGGTAATTGTAGGTTGGCTGTGGGAAAGCCAATAGTTCTGCCCAGTTGTTGACCTTTGATCACAGTACCGATAAGAGTGTATGCACGTCCTAACAGTTGATTTGCGCTTTGAAGATCGCCTCGGAGTAAAAGTTGCCGGATGAGTGAAGTGCTAATGCGAGTTTCCTCGGCCCAAGCAACACTGACATCACTGCTGTCTGTAGGTTCATGACTTGCATACGTTTCTAGAGCAACGATGGAAACAGGAATGCCGTACTGTGCGGCGATCAACTTCAAATCTAGCGCTGTACCACTGCGGTTGGAACCAAAGCAAAAATCTTGCCCAACGCTAATTTGTGCAGCTTGCAGTTGTTTGACCAGAATCTTTTCTACAAACTGTTCAGCAGATAAGGTAGATAATTCTTTGTCGAAAGGCAGCAGGACGAGTTGTTCTACTCCTAGCGATTGTAACTGATGAACTTTTTCATCCAGTGGTGTTAACCAAGTACGCGGTTGTCCAGTAAAAAATTCTTGTGGATGAGGATTAAAGGTGACAACCGTCGAGTAAAGGTGTGGAGTTTGAGAGGACGCAAACAGCGTTTCGGCAAAGTTTCCTTCGTCTTCTGCCCTCTTGAGGGGGGGCAATATCGGTTGAATAACCTTTTGATGACCACGGTGTACGCCGTCAAACTTGCCAAGAGCAACAAAAGTTGGAGTTCGAGCCAATTCGGTTGAAGAAGTTACCCACACAGAACACCCATTTTGAGACAAATTTAGCACGTCGATTCTGGGATTTGAGGTTATATTTAGCTGTCAGCTAATACAGTTCTTAGAACCAAAGCCCTATGCCTTCCCGTAGGGTGAGGACGCTCGTGCAACTGTTCGTTGACACCTCCGCACGAGTTGTGTGCTAGCGACTGATTGCTGAAAGCTCCTTATCACCAATCTAATCCAAAATTTAAAGTTGCTCCGACTGCAATCTGTAAGTCGAAAATTTCCTAATAGGAAAAGATTCTGATAAAGGGACTGGTACGGGAACTTGAACTACCATTCCTTCACGTGCCATGATAGCACTAGGGAATTTTTGTGCTGCTTCTTGTCCAACACGATCCAAAAACTCATCGTCATGGGATGGGTCGTGATGAAAAATGACCAGAGTTTTGACATTAGCGGATCTGGCGATTTTCACACCTTCTTGCCATGTAGAGTGTCCCCAACCAATTTTAGGCTGAATTGGGGAATTATACTCTTCATCAGTGTAAGTGCAATCGTAAATCAGAATGTCAGCGTTACGAGCTAAGCGCAAGGCGTTTTCATCTAGTCTGTCAGAATAATGTTCAGTATCAGTAATATAAGCTACAGCACCACCACGCCAGTTGACTCTGTACCCCACCGCTTCTCCCGGATGGTTGAGTGGAGCTGTTTCTATGATAATGTCATGAATGTGAATCGGTCGCCCTGATATAACGTCGTAGAAATCTAAATTTGCCTGCATAATCTGTAAGGGAACAGGAAAATTTGGGTGCAGCATCTGGTCATTAAGACGCTGTTCTATGGTCGAACCATCGGGGGCGATCGCACCGTAAATATGAAAAGTATTTCCCTTGACAAATCCTGGGGAAAAGAAAGGGAAACCCTGCATATGATCCCAATGCGAGTGGGTGAAAAAAACGTGTGCCTCTATCGGCATATTAGGCAACAAAGATTGCCCTAAAACGTGCAGTCCTGTGCCTCCATCAAAAATTAAACGTCTGCCACCCACTCGCATCTCTACACAAGGGGTATTACCGCCATAACGAACGGTGTGTGGTCCCGGACAGGGGATACTGCCACGAACGCCCCAAAAATGCACAGTAAATTGATTCTCTATCCTAGACATGGGTGTTGCTTGCTGGACCCAGCGGGCACTCAATACAAAAAATTGTTACTTATTTTGTTAAGTTTATTCTGTTTCACGACTTTTAGTAGTAGTGGTATTTATTGGTAAAACAGCATACCTTGTTTCAGGTTACTTTTGTCTTTACTTATAAAAAACTTCAAGGCAGCAGTTTTGGAGTGCAAACGTTTGCCTAGTAAGTTCTTTTCTATGACGCTCCGACTTTATAACCGATATTTTGGTCTCATGGATTTATCCATATACTTGCCTTCATAAAGAAAAGACTTTACGGAAACTTAAAATTCCACTCAGATAATTGATTCAATCCATTTGCATAAGTAAGGTTGTATTGTAATGGAGTGATACTGATGTAGTTTTTACGGATCATATGCACATCTATAGGTATATTTTCAGGAAGATTTAAACCTACTGGAGGTTCCACATCTTCTACAACTTCTCCCGCTAACCAATAATAAGTTTTCCCACGCGGGTCTACTCGTTTATCAAAAACATCGATGTAACGCCGCACTCCCTGGCGAGTGATACAAACTCCTGCAATTTCTTCCCATTTAACAGCGGGAATATTGATGTTAAGTAACATCAACTCTGGTAGAGGGTTTTGTGCCAGTTGTCCTACAAAGATTTTGGCAAAGTTAGCACCAGGTTGAAAATCCTTATTTTTGTGACTGGTAAGACTGAGCGCCACACTGGGAATGCCTTCAATCAAACCTTCCATTGCTGCAGAGACAGTACCAGAGTAGAGAATTTCGGTTCCTAAATTAGCACCCTGATTAATGCCAGATAGAACTAAATCTGGTGGAGAATCTAACAAAGCCCACAGCGCCAATTTAACACAGTCTGAGGGAGTGCCATCACAAGCCCAAGCTTTGACAGCAGGATGAAAAATCGACTCTACCATTTCAGCGCGAATTGGTTGATGCATTGTTAATCCATGTCCGGTTGCGGAACGCTCTCGATCCGGGCAAACTACATTGATATCATGACCTGCTTGCGCTAAAGTGTTTGCTAGAGTACGAATACCTAAAGCAGAAATACCATCATCGTTGCTAATCAGTATTTTCATAAATATTTAATCAATCATCATAGTCAATAGTTAAGACTTAAGAGTCAACAGTCAAGAGGTAATGACGTGATTGGTAGTCCAGCAGGTGGAATCTTGGAAAAAACAGGACTTCCTTCACCAAGTCGATGTAGAGATTTCCGGCGCGGGCTTAGTCTGGCAAAAAACAATCAGCTGTTTTGAAAAATAATACCAAGTTGCGGCGAAATCACCTCACTCCCCATTTTCTCTGGGATGCATTGGAGAGGGTAACCCGTCCAAGGAGCGTATACGCTAACTTACTCAGCATTTGTCAAAATAGATGACGGTGGCCATTCTAAAGCTAAAGGATGAAGAATGAAATATTCCGTACTTCATTCATAGTTTATACAATCCTATAAGAAGTCGTCCGCAAGGTGTTACCTGACTTGAAAATAGAACTCAGAACTCAGAACTCAGAACTCAGAAGAAAAGAGAAATTTTCATGTGTTCTGGTGTACGCAGTTCATGACGGCTACTTCATACTTCAGGTAACCGATTTTGCAGCCGAGTTCAATTGTTGCAAGATATGGGGATAACTACCCAATTGAGCATCTGGGAAGAGTGCACAATGATAGACGAAGATAAACAGCAAAACAACACAAACCAGCAATCAGGTGAAGAAAGCGAGGAAAAGCAAGCAATGACAAGCGACTCTACAGCCGAAATCAATCCCAACGTAAGCCAAAGCGAGACTGACCCAGTGGCAAGGCAAATCAACGTCTCCGAAGATACAGCAACACAGAGTCAAGACAATAGCGTTGCTGCAAAAGGTGAGGGCGCAAGTACTGACTTTACAGGTAAAGAAGGCGCACTTCATCAACAAATTGAGTCCCTAAAAGCGCAGCTAGAAGAGCGCACCACTCAATATATGCGGATTGTGGCTGATTTTGAGAATTACCGCAAACGCAATCAAAAAGAGAAAGAAGATTTGGAGCAGCAGATAAAACGGAACACGATTAATGAATTACTACCAATCGTTGATAATTTTGAACGAGCAAGAGCGCAAATTAAACCCCAAAATGATGGGGAGATGACGATTCACAAAAGTTACCAAGGTGTTTACAAGTTATTAGTAGATTCCTTAAAGCGCTTGGGTGTCTCACCAATGCGTCCAGAAACTCAACCATTCGATCCCAACTTGCACGAAGCAGTATTGCGGGAACCTACGGATGAATATCCTGAAGGAACAGTGTTAGAAGAGTTAGTACGCGGATATTACTTGGGCGATCGCGTGCTGCGCCATGCAATGGTGAAGGTGGCTGCTCCGAAGGAAGATGGACCACTCAATGCTGAAAATTCAGTTGAGTCTAGCCAATAGCTAAGCTGTATTCGCTCGCCTTACTGATCAAAAGTCCCTGGGAAACTGGGGCGAGCAATCTCACCACACCTGAGAGATAGTCACACAAACATCACGCCCAAAGTTTAGCAATCTTTACCCGGTGTTCGTGTATCGCTAACACCGGACTGAAGTTGCTCAAAACTTCCAGTAAAAATACTGATGTAACAAACTGATATTTATGTCAAAAGTTATTGGGATCGATTTAGGCACTACCAACAGTTGTGTGGCGGTTCAAGAAGGTGGTCAACCAATTGTCATTACGAATTCAGAGGGTGAACGAACGACTCCTAGTATTGTAGGATTCGGTAAAGATGGTGAACGCTTGGTCGGTGAACTGGCAAAACGTCAAGCTGTCACGAATGCTGAAAACACTATTCTCAGTATTAAGCGATTTATCGGTCGTCGTTGGGATGACACTGCAAGTGAACGCTCGCGCGTTTCTTACACCTGTGTCAAAGGTCGAGACGATACTGTTGATGTTCTTGTTCACGGACATCATTATACACCACAAGAAATCTCCGCTATGATCCTGCAAAAACTGAAACAGGATGCGGAAAATTTTTTAGGTGAACCTGTCCAAAAGGCAGTGATCACAGTACCAGCATATTTTACAGATGCCCAAAGACAAGCCACCAAAGACGCTGGTACAATTGCCGGACTAGAAGTTTTGCGGATTATAAATGAACCAACTGCTGCTGCCTTAGCCTTTGGGTTGAACAAGCAAGACCAAGAGCAGCTCATCTTGGTATTTGACTTAGGAGGCGGTACCTTCGATGTTTCCATTCTACAACTGGGGGATGGAGTCTTTGAAGTCAAGGCGACTTGTGGGAACAACCACCTCGGTGGGGATGATTTTGATCACTGTATTGTTCTGTGGATGATCACACGCTTCCAGGAAGAAGAAAAAGTTGACCTTTCTGGGGACAAGATGGCTTTGCAACGTTTGCGGGAAGCAGCGGAAAAGGCAAAAGTTGAACTTTCCAGTAGAATCAGCACTTCAATTAATTTGCCTTTTATCACAGCTGATGAAACAGGGCCAAAGCATTTGCAAATCGAACTCACCCGAGCCAAATTTGATCAGTTAACGGCACATTTGGTTGAAGCGACGATCAAACCGATGAGTCAGGCGCTCAAAGACGCACAACTCAAACCACAAGACATTGATCGGATGATCGAAGTCGGGGGTTCCACTCGCATTCCCGCGATTCAAAATGCCTTGATCAAATTTTTTGATGGCAAAACTCCAGATCGCTCTATCAACCCCGACGAAGCAGTCGCACTAGGAGCAGCTATCCAAGCTGGGGTGCTGGGTGGTGAAGTTGATAATTTGCTTTTGTTAGATGTGACGCCCTTGTCTGTGGGGATTGAAACTTTGGGAGAAGTGTTCACCAAAATTATCGAACGCAACACCACAATTCCAACCACCCAGTCCCAAATTTTTTCCACAGCAGTTGATGGACAAACTGAAGTGGAAATTCACGTGCTTCAAGGTGAACGGGCAATGGCGCCCGATAACAAGAGTTTGGGCAAATTTATTCTTCCAGGTATTGCGATCGCTAAGCGTGGTGTACCGCAAATTGAAGTCTGTTTTGAAATTGATGTTAATGGCATCCTCAAAGTTACAGCACAAGACAAAGCCACTCTTCGAGAACAAAGTATTCTCATTACCAATACAGGTGGCTTAAGTGCCAACGAAGTTGAAAGCATGCGACAACAAGCCGAAATGTTTGCTGAAGATGACAAAAGACGTATGCAACTGGTTGAGGTGAAAAATCAAGCAGATAATCTACTGTATAGTTACGAGTCTACCTTCAAGTATAATAGTGATATATTTAACGACCAAATGAAAGCCTTGCTAAATGAAAAAGTCATACAGTTACGAGCAGCAATGGTAGACGAAGCTATTTCTGTGGCTGAATTTCAACAGCACTTGGATAACTTGCAGCAAACTTTGTTTGACATTGGCTCCCAAGTGTATAATCCCGTTAATAGCCAAACTCATACAATAGCCGCAGCTTGCGATCATTCATTGACTTTAGAATCAGCAACGCCCCCAACTGGAACCTCAACACCACCATTTGACTTTGATTTGAAAGACGAGAGCATGATGCAGGTTGGTTACGAGACAATAGACTAGAGAATTGCCAAAAGCTTGGGTTGTGTCCAAAAATGACGGATTCTAGATTCTCACTCCTCTACAATTTGAATCATAGAATCTCTGAAACTGGTTTGAATGGTTGCCCTACATCCCCATATCTCTATAAGACCCAACCTTTAATGAACGGTTTTCCACACTTTTTAGTGCGGTTAGCTCGTCTGTAAAGTGAGCGGAGTTTTTGCAATCTACGTAGCACAATTGTAAAAGAGACAGCCTCAAGCTATTGCTTTTGTCGTTTACCATGAGGAAAGCACTTGTTGCTGTTGTCAGTAGTGAGTAAAAATTTTTCTGGTCTTAACTTAGTCTTTGATTTCAAAACTAATTCTAGATTCAACCGCAGGTGCACTCAAGGCTTAAAGTCGCAAGGACGCACTGCTTCCTCTGACTCAGTGCTCGACATTGATAACTGTTATGGTGATTTTTGTATAAAGGAAAAGGTAAAATTTTAGTATTAATAAAACTTAACTATTGCCTTCTGCCTTCTTGAACTTGTGATCGGCGGAACTCGTCGTTAAAAGTTCTCTTTGTATAGCCTGCTTTCTACCTTTTAACTTTCACCTTTGCTCTATGGCTCGCGACTATTATGAAACTCTAGGTGTCTCTCGTGACGCCGACAAAGAAGAAATCAAACATGCTTACCGCCGCCAAGCCCGGAAGTATCACCCAGATGTGAACAAAGAACCGGGAGCGGAAGAACGTTTCAAAGAAATTAACCGTGCTTATGAAGTTCTTTCTGAGCCGGAAACCCGTGCACGTTATGACCGCTTTGGTGAAGCTGGTGTGAATGCTGGGGCTGGTGTAGGCTTCCAAGATATGGGTGACATGGGCGGGTTTGCTGATATCTTTGAAAGCATTTTCTCAGGCTTTGCTGGTAGTGCGGGTGGTACAACCCAAAGACGACGCAGTGGACCAGTGCGGGGCGATGACCTGCGGCTAGACCTAAAGTTAGACTTTCGGGAAGCAGTCTTTGGCGGTGAAAAGGAAATTCGCATCTCTCATCTAGAAACTTGTGAGATATGTAGCGGATCTGGTGCTAAACCAGGAACTCGCCCTCGCGCTTGTTCGACTTGTACCGGAACAGGTCAAGTACGTCGCGTCACCAGAACGCCCTTTGGTAGCTTCACCCAAGTTTCGACTTGTCCTACCTGTAATGGTACGGGGATGGTCATTGAAGACAAATGTGATGCTTGCGACGGCAAGGGCGAAAAACAAGTTACGAAGAAACTAAAAATATCCATTCCACCAGGAGTGGACAACGGTACACGCTTGCGGATTTCTTCAGAAGGTGATGCGGGTCAACGCAGTGGTCCTCCTGGAGATTTATACGTGTATCTGTTTATCAATGAGGACGAGGAATTCCATCGGGATGGGATCAATATTCACTCGGAACTCAAAATTAGCTACCTTCAAGCAATTTTGGGATGTCGCTTGGAGGCAAATACTGTAGATGGGCCACAGGAATTGTTGATTCCACCAGGAACTCAGCCAAATACTGTGATGACGCTGGAAAATCGCGGAGTCCCGCGCTTGGGTAATCCCGTCAGTCGTGGCGACCACATGATTACGGTGTTAATTGATATTCCTAATAAGTTGACAACCGAAGAACGTGAACTCTTGGAGAAGCTCGCTAAAATAAAAGGAGATCGCACTGGTAAAGGCGGCCTAGAAGGATTTTTGGGAAATTTCTTTCACCAACGATGAGTGTATCTTCCCTTTCAACTCCTAATGCTCAACTCGATTTGCGTGGCACCCCTTGCCCGATAAATTTTGTACGGACGAAACTCCGTCTGGAGCAAATGAATCCAGGAGAGTTACTAGAAGTCTGGCTAGATTCAGGGGAACCGATAGAGCAGGTTCCTGATAGTTTGACAATGGCAGGATATCAGGTAGAAAAAATTACAGACTGTGTTAGTTATTTCTCCCTACTAGTCCGCCGCCCTGTTACTGTCTCATGAGAGGGGAAGCCGAAGACCCGACTGATAAGTTACTAGGGACAGTCCTAGCCGTGCAAGCTAATTTTTACCGAGTGCAGTTAGATATAGGGACCAGACAGATGAGTGAGCAAAGTTCCCCTCATCCCCCCATGCTCTTATGCACTCGCAGAACACGGTTGAAAAAAATCGGGCAACAGGTGATGGTGGGCGATCGCGTAGTCGTAGAAGAACCAGATTGGGCTGGTGGACGAGGGGCGATCGCTCAAGTATTACCTCGTGAAAGTGAATTGGATCGTCCAGCGATCGCTAATGTTAATCAAATTTTATTAGTATTTGCCGTTGCTGACCCGCCTTTGGAACCGTACCAGCTTAGTCGCTTTCTGGTTAAAGCTGAGTCTACGGATTTAAGTGTGATTTTATGCTTCAATAAATGCGATTTAATTGCAACAGAACAACAGGCAGAAATTAATCAGCAGTTGGTAACTTGGGGCTACCAACCAATATTTATTAGTCTCAGCAAAAGTATAAATATTGATAAAAAAGTAGATAAACTCAAAGACAACATGACAGTGATAGCTGGACCTTCTGGAGTTGGTAAGTCCAGCCTGATCAATACACTGATTCCCAATGCTAACTTACGAGTGGGAGAGGTTTCTGGTAAACTGGCACGAGGTCGCCATACCACTCGTCACGTAGAATTATTTGAATTGCCAAGTGGTGGTTTATTAGCAGATACTCCCGGTTTTAATCAACCTGACTTTGATTGTGTCCCAGAAGAATTAGTGACTTATTTCCCAGAAGCAAGACAAAGATTAGCAGTTGATAGCTGTCGTTTTAGTGATTGTCTGCATCGAGACGAACCGGGGTGTATAGTCCGTGGAGATTGGGAACGATATCAACATTACTTAGACTTTTTAGAGGAAGTTATTAAGCGCCAAACTCAGCTTAACCAACAAGCAGATCCTGAATCTACTCTCAAGGTAAAAACTAAAGGTAACGGAAAGACTCAATACGAACCGAAGCTGGAAAGTAAGAAATATCGCCGGACTTCACGCAAGACGCAGTTGCAGCAGTTGCAGCAGTTGTATCAAGAGACGGACGAGTAATAAATAACCTCATGCTTACGCAAATATTCTTATGCCACTTAGGCTTTAATAGAGTGAAATGATATTTTTCTCATCGACACTCCCCCGGCTTTTTGTTCAGGCAAAGTCAGCTTGGTGGTTCTCTCAGAAGAAGATGCAAGGTACGACGAATATATCCTTCCAATGGTTCAGTTGTAGCTTGAAACACGAGTGCATAAAGCATGATTCCACTTATCAGGTCAAAAACGAGATCAGGATCTAAATCTGCTTGAATTTCATTTCTCTGTTTTGCGCGTTCAAATACAACAGCGAAGGCTTGTCGTCGCGGTTGTAAGTATTTTGTCCAATAAACTTGAGCGAACTGAGGATTGCTGGATGCAGTACTGATCATCATAGCAACTGTCTGTCGTCCCAAAGGGGTAAATGTAATTTGCGCAGCACTGTTGATTAAGGCGTCAATATCACCCCAGAGGCTACCAGTGTCAGGAACGACATACTCCTGTCTACAACTCTCAATCGCGTCTGCAACTAGTTCTTGTTTCGATTTGTAGCGCCGGTAAATTGTGGGTTTGCCAACTCCTGCACGGACTGCGATTGCCGGAGGCGCAGCTAGCTTAACGCATCAATACTCATCCGCTCAAATCCAACTTCTGCCAGCAGTTCCAGGGCTGCTTGCAGAATCACTTGATGGGATTGGGCACTACGGGGTCGTCCCGGCGGACTTTTGACAGGTTTACTCATGCGATCGTCAGACAATTTTGGATTTTAGATTTTGGAGCCACTGCGTTGCGGAGAGCAGCGCCTTGCGGAGCCAGTCCTGCAGGAGGGTTTCCCGACCTAGGGATCTGGCGTTGGGGTTCCCCCCGTTGTAGCAAGTGGCGTGCATGTGGCGTGAGCCAGATGCCTGGCTGTCGGGAAACTTAGCCTGTGCACTGGCTCCCCTTACCCCCTTACACCCCTTTTTGAGGACACAAATCATTAAACTACGCAAAGAGTCAAGTTACTTAAGGAGTATTTATAAAATGTCATTTGAACAATTGCACCCCGCTACTCAA
>NZ_CAWPKW010000297.1:0-37477 GCF_963888615.1 Brasilonema octagenarum UFV-OR1
CCGCACAGAAGTGGCTCCGGAGGGAAACCCTCCCGCAGCGCTGGTCTCACCTCACCCTGCCCTGTCGGGCATCCCTCTCCTTTATAAGGAGAGGGAAAGATTTTAGCGCCGTTAAGAGCGAGGGTGAGGTTTCTTCTAATATCAGGTAATCACAGTTGGCTTATCCATGCCAGTCAACTTATGAATCTGGGCAATATCATCTGCAATCGTGATCAGTTCCGCTAGTGCTTCTTGTGGATCAAGATTCTGCTTTGCGGAGTCGGGTTCGTAGCTTTCTAGATATAACCTGAGTGTTGCGCCTTGTGTACCTGTACCTGATAGCCGGAAGACAATGCGCGAACCATCGGTGAAGCCAATGCGAACTCCTTGCTTTTGACTGATGCTACCATCTATTGGGTCGGTGTAACTGAAGTCGTCAGCGTACTCAACTTCATAGGAACCATACCGCTTTCCTTTAAGTGTTGGCAGCATAGCACGCACACTTGTTATGAGAGTGTTGGCGCGATCGCTATCGACTTCTTCATAATCATGACGCGAGTAATAATTACGCCCGTAGGTTTGCCAATGTTCTGTAACAATCTGCTCTACTGATTGTTTCCGTACTGCGAGAATATTCAGCCAGAACAACACTGCCCAAAGTCCATCTTTCTCGCGGATATGGTTGGAACCTGTGCCAAAACTCTCCTCACCGCAAAGGGTTGCTCTATCTGCATCTAACAGATTACCAAAAAACTTCCAGCCTGTGGGAGTTTCATAACACTCAATACCGAGTTGTTTTGCCACACGGTCTGGTGCTTGACTCGTAGGCATAGAGCGGGCGATACCTGCCAAACCTGAGCTATAGCCAGGAACTAATTTCGCATTTGCTGCTAAAATGGCTAAGCTATCGCTAGGAGTGACGAAGAATTGGCGTCCGAGAATCATGTTGCGATCGCCATCTCCATCGGAAGCAGCACCAAAGTCAGGCGCATTGTTCCCAAACAGAATTTCTACCAAATCATGAGCATAAACAAGGTTGGGATCAGGATGTCCACCGCCAAAGTCTTCTAAGGGTTTACCATTCGTGACAGTTCCCGACGGTGCGCCCAAACGTTCCTCAAATATATTATGAGCATAAGGACCAGTCACAGCATGCAACGAGTCAATACACATACGGAACTTTCCATTGGTCACCAGTTGGCGGATGCGGTCAAAATCAAACAGTGACTGCATTAATTCTGCATAGTCTGCGACAGAATCAATCACCTCCACCGGCATATCGCCGACCTTGAACTCTCCTAAAGTATCAAGATTAACATCAGGAGCCTCAACAATCTTGTAGCTCTCAATCTCTTTACTACGACTATAAATGGCTTCCGTGACTTTTTCTGGAGCCGGTCCACCATTGCTAATATTGTACTTTATACCAAAGTCTCCATCTGGACCACCTGGATTGTGACTGGCAGAGAGGATTATACCACCAAATGTGTCATACTTGCGAATAATGGCTGAAGTTGCCGGGGTAGAAAGAACACCGCCTTGACCGACGAGCACTCGCCCAAAGCCATTAGCGGCTGCCATTTTCAGGATAATTTGAATTGCTTGACGATTGTAGTAACGACCATCGCCTCCTACAACCAAAGTTTTGCCTTGATATCCTTCCAGGCTGTCAAAGATTGACTGGACAAAGTTTTCCAAGTAATGAGGCTTCTGGAAGACTGAGACTTTCTTTCTGAGTCCAGAAGTACCTGGTTTTTGGTCGGTAAACGGTTGGGTTTGTATAGTTTTGCTAACCATCGCGATATTTGAGGCAGAGTTAACAACAAGAATTGCTTGATAGTCCTAACACTACTTAAGCAGATGTTGCTGCAACAACCTCTAGTTAAGTTTTAATTTCTTTCTTCTGGTTGAATCTCCTGTGGCTTGAATCTTACTTAAGCTAGCTTCCGCAAAAGTGTCAACTAGCGATATGTTTAGGTATCTCGCCTAATAAAGAGATTCACAATGGCTAATAATAAATTTTTCCTGTCTTACCTTCCTATTTTCCAGGCAAAAGGGATACAGAAGTTATTCACCACAGCGATATTGGTGTTTGCTGTAGGTTCTCCGTCTTTATCTGTTCAAGCAGCTCAGTTAAATGAGAACCATTTCAACAATGGTTCTGGACAGCAAAGTTCAGAACCAGAGATAAATACAGTTGGAGAGCAACCCTTAGTCGTTGCTCAAAGATATAACAGACGATCCCGAGTTCGCAGAACAATCATAATCGGACCTCGTCGGCGATATCGTGTTCGACCAATTCGGCGATCGCGTGTTCAACGAGTGTATCGACCAGTTCGGCGATATCGTGTTCAACCAGTCAGACGATACAACAACAGATACAGAGGTCAACGGGTGTATATACGTTGACACTCCTACGGGTTGGTGTTTTGATAGTCAGCGGATAAGTTAAATCTTGATGAGTACCCGTTGAACAAGCTGAGAATAAATTGCGAGTGCTTGAGCCACAACTTGATCCATGTTGTAATACTTGTAGGTTGCCAACCGTCCCACGAAACTTACGCTTGGGGTTGCGTCAGCGAGTGCCTTATATTGTTTGTAGAGTTCAGCATTTTCTGGGCGCGGTATGGGGTAGTAAGGATCTCCTTCCGCTTGCGGGTACTCGTAGACAATACTAGTTTTAAGGTGTTCCTGTCCCGTCAGGTACTTGAACTCGGTGACGCGGGTGTATGGATGTTCGTTCGGGTAATTTATCACTGGTGCAGGCTGATGCACAGGTTTGTTTAGCGTTTCATGCTTGAATTCTAGGGAACGGTAGGGAAGTTTGCCATAGCAGTAATCGAAGAACTCGTCGATGGGACCAGTGTAGATCATTTCGCGGTAGGCGATTGCCTCTTGAATCTCCCGATAATCGGTGTTAAGCATAATCTTGATGTTGGGGTGAGACAACATCTTCTCAAACATCCGCGTATAACCATGTAGAGGCATTGCTTGATAAGTGTCTGTGAAATAGCGATCGTCGCGGTTTGTACGAGTAGGTACACGGGCGGTGACTGATCTGTCGAGTTCTGATGGATCGAGTCCCCATTGCTTACGGGTGTAGCCACGGAAAAATTTCTCGTACAATTCTCGACCAACTTTGCTCACCACCACATCTTCTGAGGTGCGGATGTAGTCTTTTTGTTCAGCGACTGAAGCGAAGAACTCCTCCAGTTGGAACGCGGTGAGATTCAATCCGTATAACCGATTGACGGTGTCAAGGTTGATTGGGATGGGCACAAGTTGACCATCTACGCTAGCCAGAACGCGGTGTTCATAAGGTCGCCACTCGGTGAAGAACGAAAGATACTCAAAGACTTCGCGGGAGTTGGTGTGAAAGATGTGGGGACCGTATCTGTGTACGAGTATGCCTGAATCATCGTAGTGATCGTAGGCATTGCCGCCAATATGAGGACGTTTGTCAACAATCAGAACTTTTTTTCCAGACTGACTTGCTAGTCTTTCGGCAAGGACGCTTCCAGCGAATCCTGCGCCAACAATTAAGTAATCGAACATTTAAGTATTCCACCTTTTTTGTATTTGGATATCTATAAACAGAAGCAATAATTTGCAAGCTCAGGTCATACGCGCGTTGTATTGAGAAAGAATAAAAAAACCGCAGAGGCGCAGAGGACACAGAGGAAGAGATAGGGAGAGGGAAAGGGAAAATTTTCTGTATGAATGCAACGTGCGTATCAACTTTTATTTGCCAGGACTTACGCAAAAATTCTTCTTAACCTCTTTTCTTCGTGTCCTTTGCGTTCTTTGTGGTTCGTTTTTCCATAACTTTGCCTAAGTCCTATTTGTAAATCATGAGTTACCGTAAACCCATGAAAATGCTTATTTCTCTTTCCTTTGAGAAAGTCAGTTACCGATGGGGGGTGCTAAGGAAACTCGTGGAGTTCCACCTCCACCGACATTTTTTTGCGCGTTGTTATCGACGATGTAAAGTGCTTTAAATAATTTCATAAAGTCGTCGTAAAATTTCCCACTAGTAGTTTGAAAGTCATAACCATAAGTAGCCCGGAATTCTTCAAGAACTCCTTTTTCTAGACATAAGTAATGTGCGTCCCAACCTGCATCATCAACAACGTAAGCACCATAGTCTTGTAATGCTCGAAACAGCTTTTGAGCTGCTGGTGTTTGCAGTTTTAATTTTGCTGCAGTGACATTGGGTGGAATTGCCAAGAGTGTCCCTTGTACTAATTTGGGGTTAGTACCATGATATTGATTGGCGGCGTTATTGTCGGCAATGTAGGCAGGCCAACGATATCCTGGAACAGTACGAGAGTAGTGAAGGTATTTTTCTCCCCAGATAACAACTTTTAGTGCATGGCGGATGGGTTGATTTTTTGTGAGTTCACCTTTGCGAATAGATCCACCAATAGAAGAGAGACCCGAACCGAGGTGTCCACCTTTGATACCGTCACCATAAATATCAACGCCACCCCAAGGGTTACGCCACCCATGAACAGATCCTCCTGCTGTACAGCGTGCTAGTGGTTCAAACTGCTCAAGAGTTTTACCATCGGGCATGAGAAAGGCTGAGGCGTTGTTGGGTGTATAATATGGCTGACTTGTGGCATCTGGAACAATCAAGTTGTCTGGCACTGGTAGTGAAATTCCCATAGATTGAGTCCCTTTACAGCGTCCAGGTCCAAAATTGCCAGGACTGTAAACTGGACGTTGGGGATCGCTGCTTTTGAGTTTGTAGAAGTATTCCTCATCTGCTAAGGCATTTTTTGCCTGTTGAATATTTGCTGGTCGATAAACTGCGCGGGAACCAATCGGCATATTCCATATTGAATTGGATGCGAAAGGCCACAGCCATTTGTCGCGTTTGCCCTGAGTTGTGGTAGATTTGGCAATGTGGTTGGTGTTCTGGCTCATACTCATAATGCCGGTGCTAGAACCATAACTTAGAAACGAGAGCAAGCTAACCAAAAATATCGTTAAGAAAACCCGCGTTACATTGCTTAAGTGACGCTTGTTTTGCCCTAGTTGTCGTAAAAATCTCGTATATTTACGAGCTTTGTTGATCGTCAAGTGAGTATGCTCCTTTACTGCTAACAACAACTAGGATAGTTTGCCAATACGCATGTCAAGTTATAAAGACCAGTGTTCGATATTTTGTAGTCACTTGATCCAAAAAGTGCGGTGTTGTTAGGTAAGACTTAATATGCGTCGGCGCAAAGCGTAAAGTAGCGACAGTATTTTAGTGTAAGCGTTAGAGCCGAACCATTGCAGCATTGCGATCGCCAAACTCAAGCGAAAGTACTCGCGCGAGAAACGTAGCAAAGGGAAGTGGGCGATCGCTTGTTCCTGAAAATGAATCGCCTTCTTGTAGTTTCTATTACCACTTTGTACGGCTTTCCAAGCTAAAAACATGTTGGCATGACCGTAGCTTCGGCTTTTTAAATACAGTAGTTCGGGGGGTGCACTGCGGAATGCTTTCTCAATAATCATCTCAAAAGCTTCTTCCACCACTTGCCAGTTTTTGGTCATATTGTTTAGGTGCATTCGATAGTGCATTAAAGGTTCTTTGATTACTGCAAAGGGATAACGAGCAGCAATGCGAATCCACATATCCCAATCATCAATATTGCGTAAATTTGGGTCAAATCCCCCAACAGTGTCAAAACAACCACGACGAACCATGACTGAAGAGGAAGGTACTGTATTTTGTACAACTAGTTGTTTCCAGACATCACCTTCAGCATTTGAAATCATGACTCTACCTGTAGGCTGACTTTGTGCATCAATGACAGCCATCCAAGTATGAACCAAGCCTACTGCTGGATTATTTTCCAGACAACCCACTTGTTTTTCTAGCATGGTCGGCTCCCACAAATCATCAGCGTCCAAGAATGCTATATACTCTCCTTGAGCATTAGCAATACCTGTGTTGCGTGCTAATGGTACGCCCTGATTTGTTTGGGAAATCAGTTTCACTCGTGGATCTACTAGCTGAGAAACCCATTCAACAATGTTGTCTGCGCTACCATCATTAATAATTAATACTTCAAAATCACTAAAGGTCTGCTTCAGAATACTCTCCACAGTTTCAGGGAGGTAGGTCATCGCATTATAAGCCGGAATAACAACAGAAACTTTGACCATTTTCGATATTCCTCAGCATTTTGCTAATCAAAAATAGTAAATTATTTATACAGATTATCGGTATTAGAGTGATTTGATACTGATGTCAGTTCTGAAGCTTGGTGTAATTCGTTGTTCAT
Organism: Brasilonema octagenarum UFV-OR1; assembly: GCF_963888615.1. Classification (NCBI taxonomy): domain Bacteria; kingdom Bacillati; phylum Cyanobacteriota; class Cyanophyceae; order Nostocales; family Scytonemataceae; genus Brasilonema; species Brasilonema octagenarum. The sequence continues at coordinate 6,258 of NZ_CAWPKW010000297.1, forward strand.
CAAAGACAAAGGGGTGTTGAGTGTGCGAATAACTCTTGCTGGATTCCCTACAACCACGCTACGATTAGGAACGTCTTTCACCACAACAGAACCAGCTCCAATCACAGCATTATCCCCAACTGTAATCGGTCCGAGAATCACAACATTGGAACCTATTTCTACGTTATTTCCAATTTTTGGAGAGCCACTGGGTGTACCATCTTGCAGCATCTTATTTCCAATAGTGGTTGAATGCCTCAAAATACAATTCATACCTATTATTGTTTCATGATTGACGACCAAACCGTGACAATGAAATAGCTTTAAATTTTGTCCAACTTGTGTATCCCAAGGTAAGTCAACTCCTAATATCCACTCAATTAAAAACTGATATAAAAGTCTATAAAACTTAGAAAAAAAAGAAAAAGGTACGGGCAGATTACCAAGTATTTGTGTAGATCTAAACATCAATAAGATGAAACGTGATTTGGAGCTTGTTTCTTTATTTACTTGCCAATCTTGTAGCATGTAATTAATAATCTTTATCATTCTTTGACCTCTGATGACTCTAAAAATAGGAACTTTTCCACGTGTTTCTATTTGAACTACCTAATTTTTGCCAAGTCAAAAGTTAATAAATTTACATAACAAGCTTTTCGCTCCTTGTAGACGCGTAGGGGCTTATCGCAGGGTATGGTAGCTTTATTTCCTTCGTCCTGTACTAAAAAGTTAAGGCTTACTCCTTCAGCACACAGAACTTTAAGCTACTAACACTCTTTGTCGTGTTATTTTTGCCTTGTTTGACAATATATTTCGAGCTACCGTTTGAACAAATTTTAGCCGTAATGATGAAGTATAAATTTCAGAAGATTGTATGTAGTCTTCATCTTTTATACTTTATACTTTATACTTTGAGGAGGTTTCGCTGTCCTTATCAAGCATTATTGAGCGTTTTATTAGCTACTCAGCAATGATAATAAGCAGTTTTTTGTGCTTTTTGTATAAGCCTATTAGTGAATTTGAATATATGAATTTTTATTCATAATATATAGTTTACTAAAATATTTATATTAGTCAAGTTACAAACTAAACATTTTACTGATACCCAGATGATTGATTTTTGTTTTCAATTTGCTATATTTTGTTTCAGGACTTCTCTTAAGATAAGAGAGGTTGATAGAATGAAAAAAATGTTTCCTGAATTGAATAATTATTTCATAGAAATTTAACCAAATTTACCAGGAGCTATAGATGTAATAGCAAATCATTTTTGAAAAGCGACTTTTTTCCAAACCCACTTTGTCACCGCAGTCTAAAAGACTGGAGCTTTTGCAAAAATGCTTGAAAAGATGACGCATTGTCCCCTAAAATTCTGCCAGCCTTATTACCACGCGTAAACGTGGGGGCTTCCAGATAAATCTTACCAAGGCTGGCAGAATTTTTACGTGTAAGACCCCGTGACAGTTATTGAGTCAAAACAGGTGGCTTATTCTGTAGAGGCAGGACTTGACCAGATTTTAGCGTATATGCTAGCCGTTCCCCAATCACAGGAAGAAGTTTTTGGCATGATTACATCTGGTGGCAGTTTTATATTCATTAAACTCGTCAAAGGCAATCCGCCTCGCTATGCCACTTCAGATATTTTTGATGTACGCAACAGAGGAAACGAATTATATAATGTCCTACGTATACTGAAGTGCATTAGTCAATTGGCTCGCAGCGAGCAATAAATTTGGAACAAGGTAGTTACCAAAACGGTATAGACCGTAACAAACCGTAGTAATACGGACTACCCCAGACCACTCCTTAAGCAAGAGTAGCCGTTATCTCTAAGCGTTAAAGTTCGTACCAAGGGATGTCGAATCAGCTATGGCAACGCGGCAGCAAGCTATCAGATTCCAGCCAGTCCCATGCTCACCCAACGTATCACACGCCAGTGATCTGCCCGAAAAACTCTTGATGCCACGGTAATGGTAATATCGAAAGTAAAGCAGTAATAATTCTCACCTGTACTTTCAAGCTAGTCGTTTCTAAAATCCATTTCGAGTACTGCTCATCTAAATTTTTATACCAAGAACATATCTGGGACAACAAACCAACATGAGATTTGTCATTCGTCAACAACGGTGTGACATCACATCCAACTGAATTAGCTTCTTCCCTTAAAGCACATGACTGGGATTCCAAATTATTCCTATCGCTATTATCAGTCTCTAATAGCGATAGGAATATTTTTAGCCACTGTTTCCAATTCCCACCAAATTCGCTCGCTAACTTAGAGATGTAACCCTGGCTAATACCGGAAACAGCCTCAACTGTTGATTGAGTAACTTTTTGTCCCGTCTCCCAAAGTTCCTTAACGGATTGCTTGATTTTCCACCAAGATTTTTCATCTAATGAACCAGCTTCAATGGTAATATCAGCAGCATTAACACACTCTACTTCCTGCTCTAGAAAGCTAAGGTCATAGTCAGCACAGAAGTAGAAGTAAAGTTGTTCTTGCGTTCGATTGTGCGCTCGTAAACGTCCTATACCCTGCTTAATCTCAGCTTGTGTTGCCCAATCTACAAAGCAATGAAACCCTTGCGAATCAGAAATTTCTTTGGAAGTCAAATTGTTTTTACGTAAAGTAAGATAAAGCGCTTCTAAAGAGCCGATATTTTGGTAGGGAATACCGAAACTCGCTAAGACAGTCACCTGTTGAAAATCATTTGAGCCTCGACTATCTCTGAACCATCCACCATCACCTTCTTCACAGAACTTCACAAAATCAATGAATTTTATATTAGGATGACGTACCAGTAACTCCTGGCGGAGTGCATTGACTCTGTTTTGGCAATGTGAACTGCGATTTTTAGAAACTTGTCCTAGTCCCGTTATTTGAACGATTTTTAGATTCTTGCTGATTGGTACTTCTTGTTCAATTGTTAAAATCTCTTCGGCTGAAATACCCATCCACCAAGATAAATACTCAACATCAGCTGTCGCATCTAAATAAATGTTCCATGCAGCACCTGATGCTATTAATGAGTATCTTTCATTACGAGTTGAAATCAGTAACTGACCTTGAGAAAGGCGCAAAGCACCAGGAATTCGTTGATCCCATACTTGCATAAAGGGTATAAACCAATACATAGAAAAATCTTGTTGAATTTTCTGTATTAGTTCAAAGTTCTTATTGTTAAAACGTTTTCGTAATGTCCCAGGCAAATCACTGAGGTTTACCGAATACTCCTTGGTTGTATTAAAAAGTGATTCCAAGTCGGGATCTAAAACCTCCATTGCTACAGCAATGATTTCATCCAAATTATCTGGTGGTTCACCAAGCATCTCCCGAACTGCAGCATCATTCCAGCCATAGTGAGGTTGTTTAACTTCCCCTGTCAGGCATTGGCGTAGTACCATCCACACTGACTGTAACTTTATATTAATTTCTGGATGATAAACAGTTAATTTTGCTATGACCTGGTCTAAGTCTTGAACGCTGGAGGCGATCGCACTAATAGGTTGCACTGTCCGCATTGCTTCATCCCAAATGATACCACAACTTGACCAGTCGAAGTTATCAGTATCGGGAGCACTATCAGGATGTGCGCGGATACGGTCGGACTTCAAAGTCTCTCGTCGTAAAAACCGATATCCAAACCCAGCACCCGTACTCGAACGACAAGCTTCGAGTAAATGGCAAGTAGTGCAAACAGGATTATCTACACCTGAGTAAATTGAGATATTCTTGTTCTGTAAGGCTGTAAAGACAGAACTGCGATGGCAGTTACCAGTTGTGTCAGGAATTTCTCTATTTTTGGGCCATCTGAGATATTGTTTTCCATTGGGTGTAGAGTCCCACACCATCCCGCCATTGCGAACGTCCAAATATTTATAATTGTGCTCGACAGTATCTGTGGTAACGTTTCTAGCATGAAGAGTAAAATACCATAGCTTGTCAACTCCTAAAGCGTCTGGAGTAGCAATTCCTACATCATGGCTTTTGAATGTTCCAGTGGGACTTTTGTCTAAGATATGTTTCCATCCAGCAGCGATCGCTTCAGAGTAAACTTGTAACCGTTGACCTTTCTTAAAGACAATTCTGGGTGGATGTTCAAAATCACCCCATCTGGGTAATTTTCCTGGTTTGTACTCAATTGTACTGGCATTTTCTTCCTTCTCCAAACTTTTCTTAACTGTTCGTTGTGCAGAATATGAGTTGCCAAAACCGTTTTTCGGTCGATAACGCTCTACCATCCGCCCGAACCAAAGCTTAAGTTTGTAGAGCATTCCCCACTCTTTGTTTACATCAGCAAGAGCTTTCTGGACTTCTTCTGAACACAGAGCAAAGAAATCTTCTGGTGTGATGGTTGTATCGTTCCAAACTACGACTACCTGATATCCACCTTTGCGACAGTATTCAATACCTGTGGCATACTGGCGAATGAAATCCAGGTTGTCTATGGAGTGTTCCAGGGGCTGTAACTCAATTACCTTGTCCTCTACTTGATGGAATGAATTCTGTTTGAGTAGCTTCCTGATTTGGTTATGGATATGGCAATGGTTAAAGTAAGCAGCAGTGGTAATCAGTTTAATTTCATTTTGACGACCAGCTGCGAGTAATTCGTCGATATCCGGGTGTTCTTTGGTTTCTAATTGTCCCCAATTACCCACAGTCAACCGATATCTCCATTTACAGCAGCGTTGTAGGGTTTGCTCCGATGCTTTAGCAATATGGGGATTGAGTAGTGTCCCTGCATCGGGCATAAGCCGAATTTCTTTAGGACGTAATCGTTTCAGGTAATCTTTCAGGGTTTTCTCACCGTAGTGAGCAGCACTTGCTGTACCGATGACAGCGACATCAGTTTGCCCAGAACGCCATAGGAAAGTAGCTGTCAATAGTGACTTGAGTGCTCCTTCGCAGAGAATTACTATTTTCACCTTTTTGGCATCGGGGTGTTTCCAGCAAAATAGCGGTAGTTCTCCATTTGGTAATTGTGGTCCGGTTCCCCCTTGGTTGTTACCACTTAGCCAGATGTATTTGGGGTTAGTACGTAAAGTGGCAATTTGAAAGCCAGTGATCTGAAAGTCGGGATCGAGGGCTGCTAGAGCTATCCCCTCTATTCCTAATAGTTTACTATCAGGAGATATACCGGGGAGGTCAGCGGTTATTCCAATTGGGGCATACAAACCTGGTTCCCAGGTTCTTAGCCAACCTAATACTTTTAACCAGTTAATTTCTTCAGTACTTAATTGTCTTCTTTGTTGGAGATGTGAGGAGTGTTGAGTACTCAGAGTTGTTACGGTTTTTTGTAACAGTAATCGGAACAGGTGATCATGTTCCTCTACACTTAACCGCTTTTTGACTTTACCATTGACTGAGTAGCGTTGCTGTCGAAATTTTAGCCCCAATTCTAGTGAGTAGTCACTGCCATCGTCCTTCACAAACAAACCGCCCATATCGTTACGCAGCAGCTTGATGAAACGATAGCCAGCTGGTGCATCCTGTTGGTTAAAACTCCGCAAGCACTCAATTAAGCCATTGGCATGGATGGCGCAGCCGTGATTGTTACCGCAGATGGGACAGGGATGGCGTTTGGAAGTGTACAGGCGTTTCATGGACTTTTGTTGTGTGGAGTTCGATGCTGCCACACCCGAAATTTGTATGCGTCCTTACAGTACCACCCTGGTTTTTTTTACTAAAAAACTACTAACCGATCAAAAATGATCAAAAATGATCAGGCAAGTACTAATAGCTGTAACCCTAATAAAATCAAGCATTTTAAAAATCTTTTGTCACGGTGAGGGGGTGTTAATGTCACGGCGAGGGGGTGTTAATGTCACGGCGAGGGGGTGTTAACAAAAAGAACAGGTTGCGCCTCACTGCGCTAACAGAACTCAGGAGTCAGAACTCAGAATGAACTTCTGTACGACTGGGGAGCCAGTACTGCAGGAGGGTCTCCCTCCGTAGGTATCTGGCATTGACTCGTCTTGGGGTTTAAATCCCCACCGTCTACAGGGCAGCCAGTACTTAATGAGGGGAGCCAGTGCGGTCTTGGGGTCTCACGCCACTTGCTTCAAGCCGGGAAACCCGTCCAACGCAGTGGCTCCCCAAGTAGAGCACAAGCGCGTTTTCCCGACCTACGGATCTGGCGTTGGCGACATAACTGTTGGGGTTCCAATCCCCAACGAAAGTGATTCTGTTAGCGGAGCGCTAGCCCGTTCTGCGTTCTGACAACTGAGTTCTTCTTCAATGTCATGGTGAGGGGGTGTTAATGTCACGGCGAGAAAATCAGCTGAACTTTTGTTATCTAGTGAGTTATCAAACAGGCGTTGGAAACAGTCCAGTTTTTGGACGTTGAGGCTTGCTCTGAGCAAGTATGAAGGTCAATCTAAGCTCTCCAAAAGAAAAACCTTATTTTCTGCCTCAGCTGACGACACAAAAACTGCCTGAAAAGTTTTGGGAGCATTTCCTACAAAATCAACTCCCTAGCTTTATTGCCCCTTCCATAATTTTTCGTAAGCGCAAGCGCACACTACGTGTTGAAAGCAGCGTGCTGCAGGCATACAAAGTAGCCTGTCTTGTGGACTTATGGTAGCCCAATCGCTTTTACTGTCAGCATCGATTGGTAAACAAAAACTACTAAAGCACAATTTTTCCATCCCCTAGGATTAGTGTTTCGACAAAAAAACAAAGCCCACAGTGCAATCTACAGGCTTTGTATTAAATACAACATTATATTTATGATATGCTGAGTATAGTTTTGAGTTTAAGAGCGTATTTTGGCTTAATCACCTGGTCTTTCAGCTTGTTCTCAATATCACGCACCCAACTTTGACTTTTACCCATAGCGTGGGCGAGTTCTGTCTGGCTCATCCGAATGGCTTTCCTTGTTTGCTGTACTATAGCCCCAGTTAGAGCTACTGATTGGTCAGTTTTATTCTGTAAGAACTCAGAGTCGGAGTCACCTTGATTAGCATTAAGCAACTTGTCAGATTTTCTGGCTTTACGCCTAGTAATCCTTTGACCTGTCTCAGCTTTATGGGTTGCTAATTCGTCCAAGTGTTCTTGTATAGTGGCTGGCAGTTTAAAAATTACCAATGCTGGAAACCAGTGATTCACAATGTAGTGGTCAGGGAGCCACTTTGACCCTAAAAGGCGCTGGTTCCTTTCCTTTGTGGGTATCTCAGCTAAATCGTCTGGCAAATTCCAAACAGGTCTTAGCCATTGAGGATAAGTTTTGTCATCAAACTCAATTTTGAAACCAGGGGTATCTCGTAAAACCAGTAGAGCGTTGTCTACGGATTCTTTCAATTTCCATCCATATCTACGGTCTGCAATTGCCCGTTCTATTTCTTCTGCGGGTAATACTTTACTCAATAAATTCTCGATTGTGTATACACCACTCTTGTGGGCGCGGCTATTCTGAATTATATACAAGCATAAGCTAGCCGCTAACTTCTGGCGATGTGGATCTATATTGAATATCTGCTTCGGTATAAGTCCGTACTGATACAACGATCTCCTCTCCCGCTCACCTTTAAGGTTAAGGAAGTTATAAGTCCAAAGACCTGGTTGCACCCGGATGACAACTTCACAAGGAGATTCCACCTCACCCTGTAGATTTAGCTGACCGTATTCCTGCACACTCACCACCCAAAGTAGACTACGCTCTTTAACGCACAGGTTTAATTCCCCTTCATACCAATGGATGACTGCACCAAGAGTCCCAACAACCAAGGCTAAATCAGTGATTGCTTTCAGTTTTTGTGATTTGGTCAGTTTTTTAGTTTTGTAAACTTGTAGTGTCTTAATTAACTCACTACCTTTGAGAACAAACGGCTCCTTCCAAGGTTCCGTCTGCATTGCTGCATAAGTTGCAAACACCGCATGGAGTCGTGCTGCCATCACACCGTATCGAGCGAGAATTTCATGTTCAGCTTGGTTGCAGATGTATTCCGGGTGATGCGATTGCTGGTTGAGGATGTAAAACTCAATGTAGCGCCCTTTTCCGAATGGTTTCTGAAAGTAAAAGCGACCATTACTGTACTCGTTCCAGTCAGGATGCTTGAGGTATGCGCTCGTTGCACTGATAATCGGTGCGCTAGTTGCGGTCATCTCATACTGCTTGTGAGTGAATAGCGGTGGTTTTGTTGGAGGTAGGTTTCTGGGTTTCCTGAACTGCTTGGAGGCAAAAGCCACCTGCGGTAAGTTTAACCCTGTAATTTCCACCTCGTAGGATGCAGATTGAGGGTTGGTATCCTTTTTATTATCCCCTATTGACATTAACCTTGTCCTGCTCTAAACGAATTGCCACTTTACCAACGTAAGTACCTTTACCTTCTTGCCAGTTCTGACAACCGCTTTAACGATGTCACCAGTTTGAAAACCGAAATGTATTTTCTCTTGGTAGGTTCTTTAACCTTGCCTAAGTTAGGCTCCTAAAAGGCGTCGGGTCAACTAGGGCTTTGATAGCGCCCCTACTGTATGCGGAGCATCAGTGGTGGGTTGTTGACAGTCCAAGCTTTCATACAAACTAGCCCCAATCAGGTTAGTAATCCAGGTAGTTGCATCCATGCCGACTGATGCTGCCGTTTCTTCTAGTCGGTTTTGCCACTCAAGCGGTAGTAAGACTTGGAACGTGCAGGTGGGGTTTTTCAATGGTGCTGGTGGTGAGGTTCTGTCTCTCCACTCTGGGCACTCTCGACCACGTTCATCCCCTGATTTGTATATCAGGTTGAGGATGCCGAACTTATTGCAGTAAATACTTTGGTTGTCTATCGACTCTAATCGATGTTGGCAGTTCCAACAGGACTGTGTTTTTACCTGCACTGTTGGTTGACTCTGCTCACACAGCATACGGATGGCTGTGGTAGTGCTGCGAGCTTTGCCTTTCTCTATCAACTGTGCGATCGCATTTTGCTCTGCAACGCTCATTTGAAGTAGCTTCTGGGCAGCATCGATACTCTTATTCAAAACTGACAGCAAAAACTGGACCCTCTTCTCGTTGCCTTCTTGAAGTAAAGAATCGATACGCTTAACGACCGAACGTCCTTTTGAGTAGGATCTTCCAGAAAGACCAATCCGTGAACCGATTGCATCACGCGAGTCTCCTGTTGAACATTCCGGAAAAGTTTCCGGAATGTTGGTCAAGTCTGTCCGCCTTCCTTGCCTTTGCTTTGCCTTATGTTTTTCTATTGATTCCCAAGCCATACCCTCTTTGATTCTCTGCTCTATGGTCTTCTTACGACTGGCATTTTCTAGCAGTAGTGCTTTGAGTAGGGCAATCTCGTCTGGAAACTGTCTGAAAACTACAGGGATACAATCTTTGCCCAGTATTTGACACACCTTCCAAGGTCTGTGATCTGAAACAATCACGTAATCTGGAGTTACAACAAGCGGCTCTACCCAGTTCCTTTCAGCTATAAGTTCCACCAAGTCTGATACATCTTCATTTGCACCATAAATCCTGAAGTAGTATGGATGAGGGGTTAAAAGATTGAGGGATACTTCTTGAATTTCAATTTGCTCACTAGTGGACATTGACTTCTAACTTCATTAATACTCTGTGTTTTATTTAACGTGTTTTATTTTACTATTTATTGTCAAGTGTCAATTTGTCAAGTAAAAAATTTGTTTTCAGGAAAAATTTGTGATATTTTTGTAGTAGATAGAGGTATGGAAGATGCAAGTAGGAGAGACATCAAGACAAAGGTTGGCTGAGTTACTCAAAGAACTGCGAGGTGAAAGAAGTCAACGCAGTTTTGCCAAGCTGCTTGGTGTCAGTAATCAGGCTGTACAGTATTGGGAGAAAGAGCGCACTTGGCCTGATGATAATAATCTGGAAAGGATTGCTGAACTGAAGGGATGGACCCTGTTGCAGCTACAAGTCTATCTAGAAGGAGAACAACAGAGATCAAGCGTTGCAGATGAAGATGTAAACCGTGTGAATGATGGTGAGCTTCAACAGCAATCGCGCTCTGTTCAGCAGCTTTTAGAAGAGGTGCGGATGCTGCCGTTTCAGGCTGCTGTTCAAGTGGCTAAGGTAGCGTTAGAGACGATGGAGATGATGGCTGCCAAGAGCTAAATTAAATAGCTAAAAACTTTGTTAAACTTACTTATACTTGTTTAGTATGAGTAAGTTTTTGATGTGGAAGGTAGGGGAGTTTGCAAAACTGCTTGGCGTTTCTACGTCTACACTACGGAGATGGGAAAGCGAGAATCGAGTAATACCAGAAAGAACTCTGGGAAATCAGCGGATTTACTAAGGAATTGCATTTAGCGCAAGTAAAGAACCTGAAAGAAGAAAGTGTTCCTGTAAATGCAATTATTTAGGGCTTGCTGAATAAATGTAAAACCTAGATGAATAAAGAGTGTCAGGGGAAAAAAGGTGAAGCAGGTGCAAGAAAAAAGGGTAAGATAGGTAAAAAGCCTTGCACCAGGATGCGTGAAAATGTATCGCAAAGCGCAAGAACAAGAAACACCCCCAGAAAACTTTGAACTACCCTTTGGGGGTCAACTAGCATCAGATAACCGCTGGGTAATCATGGCGAAAATGATACCGTGGTCAGAATTTGAAGCGGAATACGCAGCGATGTTTTCAGAAGAAATAGGGGCACCAGCTAAAACATTTAGGATAGCATTGGGAGCATTAATAATCAAAGAAAAATTAGGAATAAGGGAAGCGAGAAACAGTAGAGCAAATAAGGGAGAATCCTTATCTGCAATACTTTATAGGAATGTCAGTCTATAGTAAGAAAGCACCATTTGACGCTTCAATGCTAGTTCACTTTAGAGAAAGAATAGATATAAACGTAGTCAATAAAATCAATCAAGAAATAGTCAAACAGGCAAGGGAAACAAAAGAGGAGGTAGTCAAAGAAAAAAAGTCAGAAACCGAAGATTCAAAAAGTGAGCCGGAGCTTCCAAATCGGGGAAAGTTAATATTAGATGCCAGTTGTGCACCAGCAGATATAAGTTATCCTACCGATTTCGGATTATTAAATCAAGCCAGAAAGCAAACAGAAACAATTATAGATATTTTATATACCTCCCTGAAAGTCAAAAAAATAAAGAAACCAAGAACCTATAGGAAGATAGCAAGAAAGAATTATTTAGCAGTCGCAAAAAAAAGAAAACCAACCATTAAAGAAAGAAGGAAAGCTATCAAACGACAACTGCAATATATGAAAAGAAATTTCGCTCATATTCAGCAGTTGATAGATTTGGGTGCATCACTTGTAAATTTGAGCAACAGCCAATATAAGATATTGCTAGTAGTAGCAGAAATTTATCGTCAACAATTATGGCTATATGAAAATAAAAAACAGAGTATAGAAGACCGCATCGTCAGTTTAAGCCAACCACATATTCGTCCGATTGTCCGTGGAAAAGCAGGAAAAAATGTCGAGTTTGGGGCAAAATTTTCAGCCAGTTGCTATGAAGGCTATGTATTTTTGGAGCATATTAGCTGGGATAATTTTAACGAATCAAAAGATTTAAAATCACAAGTTGAAGCCTACAAAAGCTACACCGGATATTATCCTGAATCCGTTCATGTTGATCAAATTTATCGCACGAGAGAGAATCAAGCTTGGTGTAAAGAAAGAGGAATTAGAATTAGTGGACCCCCGTTGGGAAGACCACCCAAAAATGTCAGTCCACAAACAAAGAAACAAGCTTTAGAAGACGAAAGGATTCGTAATTGTATTGAGGGTAAGTTTGGACAAGGTAAACGAAGATTTAGCCTTGGTAGAGTCATGGCTAAACTTCCTCATACTTCTTTAACTTCTATTGCTATTTCTTTTTTAGTTATGAATCTTTCTACCCTGCTTGCACGGGTTTTTTGTGTCTTTTTATGCCTACTTTCAAAATCACGTCTTTTTTCACTGATTTGATTAGTGAAAATGATGCTTCGAGTCATTTTAGACAACAAAAGCTTATATTTGCTCTTGTCTGACTACTTGGTCAATTCTTCTGTTGCCTTTTCATGACTTTTTCAGCAAGCCCTATTTATTGTCGAGTCTCGTCCAGCTATTCGTCCTGCTGTCATATGGCGACGTACCAGCTTTGGCACGCAAACACAAGCTGGTAGTACTTTTTTTGCGCGAATGATGACTGTGGTTACTACCCTAAGGTACGAGCGTCGTAATGTTTTGGAGTTTATGACACAAGCTATTGCCTCCGCACGCGTTGGTCAAGATTCTTCTTCTTTACTTCCAAAGGTAATCAATGAGTGACGAGCAGCAAAAATCTAGCGGGAGTCAAGTAACTTCCGCAAGGAGGATAAGCAGTCCTGGGGGTGTTGACTATATTCTTCAATCTGCATGGGTTCATCTTGGTCAGCGATCGCCTTGAACAATATGCCTCAATCTACATGGGTTCATATTCATATAATATCTGGGTTTCACCGACTAATTAGGCAATGGGTATCGTCAAGGGCACTCCCCCCTGAACGGTTACCTTATTAGACATTTCCGAAAATTGCTAAGAATGAATATAGTTAGTTTAATAGTTTATTTATCATTACACTTTTTATAAAAATGACTTAATATTTGATATTTAAAAACAATTTTATATATCTATAAAGTATTATTTAATTTACATTTCATACTAAAGTTGGAAAGTAAATTAAATATTAATCTGTTTTCCTTTCTAGTTTGGATTGAGATACTGAGGGTAGTTTCTGAGCAAACTATCTTGACTTATGGCTGACGATTAGTATTTATATTCCGAATTTAGCAATTGGTTTTTACTACACGAGAAATTTTTCCATTTCCTTAATTCGAGTGTTGGAAGGAAGTGTTTTGTAAGAATTCAGAATCTAGAATCGGTGAATAAACAAAGCTTCCAGCTATTGGGGTGATGATTTCCACAAAATATCTATCGTTTCAATTCTTGATTTGACAAGCATTCTGACTCCTAAATTCTTACAGTTTGTGTAAGGACGGAAGTCTTGTGAAGTGATAGCATATTTCAATGCCAAAGCTTGAAATATGCCTGTCTCAATTAATTGTTAACTTTCAGAGAAGATTTTCTTTAAAGGCTTCTTAAATATGTCTCGTATTAATATTAAAAGGAATAAACCTATGTCTGATAATCATCAACAACATCAGGACAATCAACAACATCAAGATAATCAACAACAACAGGAGAAAGAGAAAACAAAGAGACTTGTAATTGTTACTGGTGATAAAGGTGGTGTTGGTAAGAGTACTTTTGCACGAGGTTTGCTTCAACTTTATATTGATAAAAATCTTTTTTGTATTGCTTATGATGCTGACCAGCGTAATAATCAATTACGCCGACATCATGAAAAATTCAACCTAGGCTTAGTCCGTTGTATTAATGTTTTTGAGAGAGGAAAAGCAGACCAATTATTAATGGATTTAGAAGCAGAAACTTTCCCATTAGTTTTACTTGATTTACCAGCTCAATCGGGCGGAGTTTTTGAATTATTTGTGAAAGAGTTATCTTTCTTTGAGACGCTGGCAGATGAACTTGGCTACAGAGTTACTATGGTATCGGTTATTAATCGACTTCGTGACTCTGTAAACATTTTAAAGGCTTTACATAGTTATTGTGACAACAAAGTTGATTATGTAGTTGTTAAAAACCTATTTTTTGGAGAACAAGAAAAATTTGGTCGTTATACTTCATCTCCTATTCGTAAAACCTTACTTGACCAAGGTTTAGTAGAAGTCTTAATGCCTGATTTAATTGATTATTGTTATGATTTTATTGATGAAAATGATTTAACTTTCAGGCAGGCTTCTTCTAAAGATTTTGGTTCTCTTATTGCTGTCAGGGCAAGAGTTAAGTCGTGGTTGGATGAGTTTGAAGAATATTTAAAGCCAGCTCATGACTTGCTGGGTTTTAATTGCGAAAAATTGCCGTCAGGATTTTCACATACTGTGAAAGAAGATGAAGGCGAGAAAGATGCCGTAGACGAGAAAGCTCAAGATGCTACATAAGCTATATGTTTAGAAGACGATTTATCATTACGATTGGTGATTCACGTGTTGGTAAGTCTACAGTTTCTAGATTGTTATTGGAATTATATAAGAAGCATGATTTAAATATTCGTGCTTTTTACCACGGTTACCGTCCTGGTGACTTGTCTAATAAGCTATCGGTCTATGACAAGTTAGGCTTTAATATTAGGCATTTAGGACTGAATAGAGGTGATTCTGACCTTTTATTAAACGAACTGGAGATGTTTTCAGAAATTGATTTGGCATTGACTGATATGCCAGGTCAGAATCTCTTGGATTTTTTTCGATTTGAGAAGGAAATATATTTTTTAGAGAATTTGAATTCCTTAGGCTATCGTGCTACTTTTATTCATCCTATTTCCAACCGCAGAGATTGTGTAGAATACTTGCAATCGCTCTATCATATTTTTGGGAATCGTGGAGATTATTTAGTAGTCAAAAATCAACATTTTAGTAATTTTTTTAAGTACTATGACGGAACTCACATCCAGGAAGATATTAATAACTTAGGGGGAGTAGAACTGATATTGCCTAAGCTTGAAGATTATATTTATCAAGACTTAGAAGATACAAATTTACCTTACAAGATGGCGATCACCACCGAGTCAGATATGCAAGTATTATATCGCTCGGTGGTATTTAATTGGATGGAGAATTTTCATGATACTGTTATGGATCACAAGGTTGCTCTAGTATATTTAGGCTTGAAAAGAGACTGTACTGAATTAACTCAGCAAGAAGCCAGTTTATCAAAAAAGAATTCAGAAGTCAGGAGCCAGGAGTCAGAATGATTCCTGTGCGACTGGTGAGACAGCACGGCGCAGTCCTTGTCTCCCGCTCTCGGGCGCGACTGCGTATCTCCTCCACCAGACGCTGAACGCTAACGTCGAAGACGTGCCGTGAGAGCGAAGCTGTGCCGAAGGCTCAGGCATACCCGAAGGGTGGATGAATAGGTGGGTTTAAGACCCGACTGGCACGCTCGTTAAGACGAAACCTAGTCATGGCAAGGTGTTGGGGGACTCGGGGTCCCCTCTGGGGATAGGGGTTCTTGTGGGTGGAGTAATTCTGAGTTCCTAGCTGACATTCTGATTCCTTTTCATTGACAATTTTATGACCGATACTAAAAATATTTCCATAGATGATATTTCTAATAAAGAGCAATTAGAGAAAGAGAAAGAGTATATAGAAGAGTTGATGGCCAAGTCGGGTATGAAGCCATCGGACCCTTTGTTTAAATTATGGGCACAGATTGGTACCACTCAATATGCGATTATGCAGCTACCTGCCAAGCTTGATACTGTGATAGGTGGCTGGACGCTCAAGGTTGATAACAAATTAAGTCATGCGGCTGAAGTGGCGATTATTCAGCAGCAGGCTGCAATAGCTAAAGCCGCTGAAGAGTTGGTAAGGAATACTCAAAAGTCTACTCCTCTCAAAAGTGAGAAAGGTATTCTTGTTAGGTTAGGTTTGTCTGATGTCAATAACTTTAATTTAGCGACTATTAGTTTTGTTTTTGGTTGCGTCCTGGCGTTAGGTGCAGCTATAGGGGCTTTGACTTTTAGTATGGCTATAGCATCGCAATCTGCTGCTAAATCTTCTGCTGTGACAAATTTTAAGCCTGAAGACGCTAAACTTTTAGAATGGGCTAAATCAAAAGAAGGACGTGATGCCCGACAGATTTATACCGATAATGCTGGCATTATTCAAACCTGTCGTCAGGGTAAGAACCCAGGTGGCTGTATAATTAACGCTAAGACTAAGAAATAGGTGATTACGCAGCAAAAAATTCGCGCTTCTTGTAATCGGGAACGAATTCTTTCGCTTCTTTGTAGACTTCTTCGGTTAAGTCTTCTGGGCAGAGTATTCCTAGTTTTAAAGCTTCACATACAGCTTTTCCTCTAGTGGGCCTATGTTTTTCGTCTTTTTCTGGTTTATCGAGCTTACTGATTATTCGGTGAGCGTGCGAACGTACAGTACTAATTTCCAGGCAGAGTTTGTTAGCCATTTCCTCATAGGTTAGTCCTTTGGCTAGTAATTTTAGGACTTCACACTCTCGTTTTGTTATCATATTTCCGGGAGTATCTTTAGTGTTAGGCTCCCACATTGCTTGTGCTACAATTGTGTGTATTGTGCTATCAATCCAAGATTCACCTTTGTAGGTGGTTATGACAGCTTCAATAATTTTACTTTCGACATTGTTTTTGTTGTAAAAAGAAGTTGCTCCTTTTTTAAATATTTCTTTGACTATCTTTTTCTCACAACTTCCTGTTGTCACAATGGTTTTAATTCTGTTTGAGTAGACTTTTCTGATTTCTTCAACTACTTGTACTCCACTGATGTCAGGTAGTCCAATATCCACAATGACCACGTCTGGCTCTGTATTTTGAATGACACTTAGAGCTTCTTTTCCGTATCCTGTTTCTCCACATACCTTAATTTTGTTGCTTTCTTCTAGTATAGTTTTTAAACCAAGTCTAAATATATTCTGGTCTTCTATTATGACAGTTTTGATAAGTTTCATGTTATAAAGTTTTTGGATAACACCGTGATAATCTTTCTAACATTACTTTCACGTTGATGCCTCAATTTGGTAATATTTATACATAATTAATAGCGATAAAATTAGTTTATTTATATTTATAAAAATATAAATAAATAGCTTAAGATTAAATTTTTGATTAAGTTGAATGGCTTGTTTTTTTTGGTAATATTTCTGTGGTAAAGGCTGGTGATATGGTGCTTTGATAGTTGGAGTAGTATTTGTATGTAACTGCTGTGCTGTGTAAGATATTAGTAATTGGCAGAAAGCGTAATCAGGTTGTTGCGAGTGTTGTTGATAGCTTGCATGAATCAAATTATTTGGTGGTTACTAAGTCTGCAATACCTGACAATCTCAAAGGTATTGACTTGATACTGGACGTTACTTTAAAGCCAATTAGTATCCGTTTGGAAGGTTTACCAGTTATTAAGGTGGTGCAATCAGCAGATGATTCATGCGTTCTGGATTTTGACGATTTTTTGGTGTATCCTTTTTCTTCGTCTGAGCTAATGAAGCGTGTGAATTTATGCTTGCACAAGCGAAGTGATTATCTTCGGAGGCTTCCTCAATATTTGGAGATGATATTTCACGACGTCTATCATCCTTTGAGGGCGGTTAACTTTGTTTTGGGTTTGACTAGAGTAGGTAAGTATGGCGATAGCCTTGAGCAGCTGCGTTCCGTGTTAGAGACCTCGTGCTCTACAATCACTTCCACTTTAGGTGTGCTTAGTGATTTGAAGAGTGAGTTGAATCAAGAGCCAGGAGGAAACATCGAATATATCAATATTGCTAGCTTGCTGCATTCCATCCATGCTCAGTTCTCTAATAGTGCGATCGCACAGAATATAAATTTCTCCCTTGTAATTGAGTCTGAAGTTGCTAATGTGTGCTTGTACGCAAATTATAGTCACCTATGGCGGATGGTTTGCAACTTGATTGTAAACGCTTTTCAGCATACTTCTGCTAGTGGCTCTGTCACCATCAAGCTTGATACTCAAGTAAGTGGTTTCCTCCGGTTGGTGGTTCAAGATACTGGCGTGGGTATCACCTCAACGCAGTTGAAGCAGTTGAATAATGATTTGGGGATAAGTGGGTGCATAGGACTTAGCGGTAGTTCATTTTCTTTGCCAAACTATTCCCTTGAGGAACGTTACTTAACGGGAACTTCTGCACTTAACAGCAAAAGCTGTACCCAAACGGATAGTCTAAGTGCAAAGCGCTTTCGTAAAGCACGGGAATTGGGCAGTTTAGCTGCTGAGGGAACATTTACTCTCAATGGTACTGGCTCTCATGTAGCTCGTACTGGCTTAGGCTTGCGTACAGTTAAGTATGTTGCGGATTGTTACCAAGCCAGTGTTAGCGTGTTTTCTCAGGTAGGAGAAGGTTCAACATTTGTCATAATCTTTAATTTAGAGGCAAATTTTCAATGTTATTCTCAGGAGAAACGCTTACTTGTAGATAATGCCGCTTCTTAAAATGGAAAAGCCTCAAAAAAAGAAAATCTGGTTGGATTATATTATCGATAGCATTGTGAATTTCTCCAATCTATTTGATATATCGTGGCTCTTTTTTTGCGGTTTTAGTCTTCAATCATTGATTTTTCTTAGCAATCTTTTTGTAGGTCAGTTCGCTGAGGCTGACTACTTTCGACTTGCTTATTGTATTGGCATGGCTGGAATTACTTTTCCTAAAAACAAGATACCGAATAAGTATCTTTTTCTTACTTGTGGATTCTTTTTCGGTATCTTGATAGGAATACTTTGATTAATTACTCAAGCTCATTATCAGAAGATTTTGTATTAGTCTGTTGTTGAGCTTGCTGCTTATTGCGGTAAAGTTGTTCATGATTAACGAGTAACTTAAACCGTTCAAATTCTTCTTGGGTAACGTTGTTGACTATGATACTATAAATAGGTTCATCATTATTTTTGGAAGCCAAGAGCGCTTCTTGATTTTCTGAATCTGAATTTCTATCAAGGGAGAGGGTATTTGAACTTTCTTCGATTTGGATATTGACTGTGTACTTTTCACCCTGATAAACTACCGATCCATTTCCCTGTTTTCCTTCATTACTTAAGATTTCTAATAATTTAGGAATCATTACTTGCTGTACATCAGAATTTTTGGCGATGATGACTTCTCTATTTTCTACTGCTAATTCACTCTTACTATTGTTATCATCATCTTTTTGATCCGAATTGAAACTTTGATTTTCTAAATCGGCGGTTATAGTTTGATTTTGGTGAAAGCTAAAATTTCTAAAATTGATTGCTTCTACACTTTGTTCTACACTTTCAATGTTAACTTGTGCTTGTGCTATTTTTTCTTCATGAGCAATTTTTGATTCTTGCCAAAGTGCTTCTTCGGCTTTTTTTTGTTCTTCTGGGGTAACTGAACCAATTTCTTGTGCTTTTTTAGCAACACTTTCATCAGTTATGCCTAATTGGGTCATTTTTTCTTGAATATTGGCATAATGCATTGCTTCTGTCATATTTATCATTTGATTTACCTTTATATAATTTCTATTTTTACACTTTCAAGTCTATTCTCAATTCGTGAATTCATAAACCTAAAGTCATTTACAATTTGTTCGTTAAGGTTATTGACTTGGGTTTTGCCATCTCGAATATATAGTAATATATTACTATCTTTATCTTTAATAAGATAGGTTTTCTCTTGTGCTTGTGTTGCTATTTGATAATTTTTATAATTTTCAGTTCTAACGCTCATTATACCGTTAACATCTTCTTTACCAAAGATTTGAACAACTCTTTGGACAAGGGTTGTCATTTCATCAATTTGCTGTAGTTCTTTGATGTCACGCGACATAGCTTGGAATGCATTTTCTAGACTGTAACTGCTTTCATTTATATATTCTTTAGTGACTTCTTGAATTCGAGCGATATATTTTTCATTTCTACCTAATTTGTGAGCAACTTGATACCAATTTTGAAGATTTTGAATAGTACTCTCTTTAATGTTATCGAGAGTTTTATCTATCGACTTTGTTTGGGTATTTGTAGATGTTTGTAATAATGCCTGTTGAACGTCTGTATTTAAATGTGAACTTTCAGTTTGATTTTTAACAGAAGTGGGCGGGGAGATATTCTTTGCGTTCAACTTTGGAGTGAAGCTTGTCTCTGTGTTTTTCCCTTGTGGTTCTGATTCTAATTTTTGGTTGGAGGTAAGCTGTATTGCTTCTGCTGTATAATTTTCTGCTTGTTGAGAATTTGAATTTTCTAGTGCTTTGGTATATCCTTGGATGAGTGCGCGGATGTAAGGTGATTCTAATCCCTTTCCTTCCCAAAAATTTTTCTCTCCACTTGATACAAGATAACTGCACTGTTTTAGCCATTGATCTCCTCCCCTTTTGGTTATGGCTTCGGCTAATTTGGGGTGTTGCTCAAACCGGGCTTGGAGGATTTCAGCCATCAGCTGTACCCTTGGTTCTTTTAGGGGCACTGTTTCCTTGTAGGCGTAGAAAGCTTGTTCGGCTGATAGAAAGGGTTGTGCTGCTGGCTTAGATTCAGTGTAACTTTCTAGTCCGTATGTTCCGGCAGGCATTTCCTTATTATTGCGGAATGAAACGGGGTAATCATTGGCTATAGTTCCAATCTGCTTGGATTTGACGGTTGTACTGGTAAGTACAGCCCCTAGTGGATCTGGACTACGGGAATTAAGGTTGATGCCGGGGGCAAATTGAGGCAGTTGTGTGGGTAAATTTTCTGTACTAGTGGTTTTGCCTATATCAATTTGTTCTGGCTTAGTATTAATTGGGAAAGCTTGGTTTTTGGTGCTTTTAGAAGTTTTCTGTTGTGTGACTGTATCGCTTGGTACTTCACTTGTTGTGGCTGTGTTTTCTGGGGTAGGTGCTATATTCTTTTCTACTACATTGGTATATGCCTCTGATAACGCTCGGATAGATGCTGATTCTTTACCCTTACCTTCCCATTGTTTATCTTGACTATTGGTAATGTTGGTGCAGTTCTCCAGCCATTTGGTTCCTCCACGTTTGGTAATTGTTTCAGCAAGGCGTGGGTGTTGTTCAAGTTTGGCTTGAAGGACTGTTACCATTAACTTGTACTCATCACAGAAAGATGGGTTTATTTGTTTCTGGTGGTTGAAAGCTTGCTCGGCTGACGTGTAGGGAACTCCTTCTGCTTTGGCTGTATGCGTTTCAGTGCCGTATTGTCCTGCTGGTGCAGTGGGGTTGTTACCTAGCGATACTGGATAATCATTCTGTAATTTGCCTTGCTCTTTGGCAAGCATCGTGGCGTTTGACAGTGCAGCGCCTAACCCGTCGCTGGAGTCGGGACTAATGTTAACTGTGGTTGTTGTAGGTTGTTTGGTGGGTACGAATGGAACAATCTTGCCGTTGACGTAATCCCCCAGAGGTTCCATAAATAAGCCATATATCCTACCCTTCTGTGCCTGAGTTTGGGTAAGTTCTTTGACTGAGTGTTTTTCCCAGTTCGCCCAGGCTTGTTGATAAGCTGGGTTTTGAATCATCTGGGGGGTGATTTCGTATTGCTTACCTACCCGGAAGGCTACTTGCTTGCCATTTTTACCAAGGGCTACCGCAATATCTCCTTCCTTGATGCCATAAGCTTTTTGGTAGTCCACACCCCTGGTGGTGTGTACTCTACTGTGTCCGCGCATGGCATCAATGGTTGTGTTGACTGGTAGTTTGGGGGGTTCACCATGTAGTAAGAGCGAGTAAACCATTGGCACTTTACCAGCAATCTTGATATCTTCTGGAATTTGGGGATTTTGAGCGCGCGCTGCGGTTTGATTTCCAATGGTGATAATTTCTTGGATGGAGGGTTGATTTGAAATAATAGTATTCTCATTAGAAGTACTATAGGCGATATGCGTAGCGTCAAGCCTCCGGCTTATCCCTCGCAAGGGCTCGGTTCTCGGAGGGAGGATCGCAGCAGTTGTACTCACAAGCGCATCTCCATTTCCTTGATTTTGGCTAGATGGATTATTTATGGGTAATTGCGGCTGCTGTGTGGTATCTGAAGTAATAAATTGTGCGGTGCTTATCTCGTGAGCAGTGGTAGATGCGAGTCTATACGCGGGGTTAGTGAGATGATGCTGCCAGCCTAATTCATACTTCTCGAACTGTTGGAGAAGTGTTTTTGCTTGTTTGTGAAGTGGTTTGAGGTTTTCACGCGGACGGTCAAAGTTTTCGAGAAACTTCCCGTTGCTGGTTTCAACGCGGACAGATTTGTACCCAGCGCTGGCTGCTTCAGTAAGTCCGTTTATTAGGCTTTGGTATTCGGCATGTTCAATATCCCCACTGTATGAAGTTTGAGAGGTGGTGGTTTCGAGTTTAGGCAGAACTTGGGTAAGTTGTATCTGCTGTTTATCTTTGGTAATGACCGCAGCGGCTATACCTTCAGATGTTGCCCGTGCTGCAACACTACCAATTGATACTACCACTTCGGGTAGTGCTTCAGGGGTTTGTTCACTCAAGAGTGCGAGCTGTGCTTTGCTTTCGAGTTCGTTATATATTTCCTGCCCATATTTTGCGATTTCGGTTTCCTTACGAGTATTAGCTTCATCAAGGAGGGATTGATTGCTTTGTTGGGCTGCTCTAGTTTTGAGTTCGAGAATATTAAAAATATTCTCGCTAACTGGAGATAAATAATTCTTGGTAGCTGCCTCTAAAACCGTGATTTCTTCGGCGACGGTTTCTGTGAAACTGAGCCATTCGTCCTGGTTATTTCGGTCTGGGATTTCTACGTTGATAATACAAGCTACCCACTCAACTTCTTGGTCATTGAACGTTGTAATGCTGGAGTCAAAATCGCCTAGTTTAGATAACTCAACTGCTTGAACAATCTTTTCTGTAGGTGGGTTAACTTCGACAACAGTTTTACTAATTGGTGAAACTGGTTTTGGAATTATATTTAACTCTTTATCGTTTGTACTATCTTCTTGAACTGGTTTTGCTGGTACTATTGGTAAAGGTATTTCCTCTTTACTAATTTCTTTAGAACAATTCGGAAGTGATTGAAGTGCCTGCTTGTATTGGCTTGGCTGTGGTGTAGAGTTGATTTCTAACAGGCTTCCTTCTTTTTCTACTTTTTGATTAAGCTCATTACTTAATTGTTCATATTGGTAAAATCCATCTATTTCACCAAGATTGATAGCTTCTCCTAATAGACGAGTCAGACCTTTTTCTAATTCACTACTGACTGTGTCTTTTTCGATTATGAATATAGCTACATTGCTAGTTTTCTCGATAATGTAGTTATTATTTGTGTCTTTATATTCTAACCAACTGTTGACAAGAATGGCATCTTGGGCTGGTACTACTAATCCAATACTTTCTTTAATGACTTGCGAGTTATCTTCTAAGGTATACTGTTGGTTAGGATGGCTAAAATATACAGTTTGTTCAGGAATAATGGGGGCAGGTAGTGGCGGAGTATCATTACTTTTGATACCACCAAATCTTTCTAGAAACTGTTCTTTTCTTTTGGGAGTAATTGTACTTTCATCAAGCATGAATACTGTCATGCCCTTTTTAGCTTCCAATCTGCTTTGTGATTTAGCAACCTGGTCGTATGTTATTCCTACTCTTTCTAAAAATTCTTTTGTCACCTCAGATTTTTTACTATCGACAGCTAACCCAACTAATCCTACTAATTTATCCTCCTCACTTTGGAATAGTATAGTAGGACGTTCGGTAATTTTATCGAATAACTGATTATTTTTTTGCTCTACTGGATTGGTCTTTTTTTGTTGGTCAACTAACTGGTAGCGCTTAACCCATGTTTCAGGATATTGTACTGATTCAGGGTCAATGGTTAGTTTGCAGGTGGTTTCGTTGCTTGTGAGAATAACAGGAATGGTTGTTTGTACTTTACTTTCATTAATTATGCCTGCATCTACTAATTGTTGTACTGTACTTTTCTTTTGACTGTACCTACTTCTGTTTCCAAATGCTTTTTCCGTATGTTGACCGATAATACCAAGAGATAAATTACCAATCTTGGCTGTATATACATCCTGTTTGTCGTAAGCTTTAACTGTTGCTGTTATTTCTTGTCCATGAAAATTTATATTTTTAAGCTTGTCGTTAATATCTATTCTTACTAAATTACCACTGGCTGTCTTTCCAATAGCGAAGGCATTTTCACCTGTAGCAATACTTGTGATTTCTAATTGTACTTTTTGACCACCTTGACCGGGTTTTTCTGCCAGCCATCCCTGTTCTATTCCTGCTATTACTGATTCTTTAGAAAGAGTACCTAATTTCTCTTCCTTGTAACCATTTTTAAAGGTAATAACATAATCTTCTCGTTCCAGTTTATCTTTGAGGATGATTAAATTTACTTCCTCACCATTAAAATTTTGGTCTTTACATTGAAACTTTTGTAATTCTTTAACCTGAAATTCTAAATTTATGCCTCCAGGTATATTTATTTTAGCTGTGGCTGTATACACTTCTCCTTTTTCAATAGTACCAGTTGCAGTTGTACCGATGGGGAGTTTACCATCAGTGGCGTTGATGTTGGCGAAGGTTTCATACTCTCCTGTTTCAGGATTCTTTACTTCAATGACATCTTTGATTACAGTATTACCTCTACTATCTTTCTGCTCGCTAATATTAAATCTAATTTCCTGGGGATTATTTTGATTTACCTGCTTGATTGTTTCACTTTTATGCTTATGTCCCGTCAGGGTAAAATTAGTAAATTGAAGTTTATCTACTTGCTGGATAATTTCTTGAGTAAAGCTAGCAAATACAAAATTTGATACTTTCTTTTGTCTTTCAACTTCTTGTTCAACCTCGTTTTGTTGGCTTTTAGAGTTAGAACCTTCACGAGTAGTTGATACTGCCCAAGTAGCAGCAGCCATTGCTAGCTTTTGTTCTAGGACGCGATGGCGATCGCGTCCCGCTTCGCTATCAGAAATCGAATTATAAAAGTCTTCGGCGATTTGGTAAGCCTTTTGGTACATCAACTTAATTTGCCCTTCACTTAATTCTGGCTGGAAGGATATCTTAGTTGATGTAATTTCTCTGTTGGGAACAATTCCTAGCTCTTGGAACGAGTTTTCTTGTTCCTTGGATACAGTTCCTAGTGTCTTAAACTTGGGTTTAGCGTTTTCAGTTTCATCATTAATTTGGGCGTAAACCCGATACTGATGAGGTTTATCTATCGAGCGTTTTTCAGGTGGAATTTCTGAGACTTTTAGGGTAATTTTATGTGCATTCCAGATAAGGGGATGGTCATATTTAAGGAGATTTGTAACATCGAGTTTTTGACCATTTCCAATATCAATACTTGCTGATGATCCCTTTTCTGTCTTTTTACGTTGGGTATAGCGTGTGGCGTTGTTAAACTCTTTATCAAATTCTCTCTTGGCGAGGGTGGCTTGCAAGCGTTGTTCATAGGTAAATTCTACTCCCTTAAAAAGGTTTGAAAACTGAGTTAGTTCGCGTGATTCTAATTGGGCTTTCTCAAAATATTGGTTAGTTTTACTAATGAGAATTTCAACAGGTGAGTAACCTGTCGGTTCGATAGTACTGTCAAAGTAAACATCCTTTTTCTTATCACGAATGTAGTTAACTTCCCGATGAAGAATCCGACTGTTGTTGCGGATAACATCCATTTCTGGTTTTTTAGCACTTTTGAACAGGTCAACTGCAATTTGGTTTTGGAACGCGGCTTCAGCAACCATTTCCCGATATATCCGGGTATTGATGTCCATTGCAAAGAGTGCGTTTTCTTGGGTGAGAGGTTCTTGCCGTAACGTTTGGACAAATTCTTCCATATAGCCGCGATACTTGTTGGAGATGTCTGGGCTGGTGTCACCGTGCGCTTGTGCGCTATTTTCTTGGTCAAATAACTTTTCGTAGTGTTTGGCTACCTGAATAACGTACTCTATTTGGTCTTTCTCGCTACCAAAGGTTTTGAGGATAGTAATTTCTGACTCCAGCGCCTCAATTGATGTCAGGTGATTGTTGATTACACCAACACTGATACCATCACTCATGTGGATGGCGATTTCCTCAAATTCGGGTTGAGTGCCATTTTCCCGATAAAACGATTGTTTTTTGAGTTTGACAGTTGGTTCGTAGGCGTTTTCAGGTACGTTACGCCAGATAGCTTCAGCTGTGAGGTTTGGGTATTTGCTAGCATGGTCGAATCCGATACAGTCGCCATCATAGTCGCGGGCTTGTCTTTCTTGCTCGGATTCTTGGGGTAAGATTTCTAGTTGGTATCCTTCATTATTTAGTTGCTTAATATACTCATTAAAATTGTTAGTGAATTCAATTTTATCTGTTGTTTCCAGCTTCCCAATATTTTGGTCAAGGTAGTTTTCAATACTCTCTAGTTGAATATTTTTTTCTTGGAGTTCGGGAAGGATGGATTTGATTTGACTGTTGAGGCGGTTGTAAATGCGCTCGGAGGTTTCATCCGAAACGGCGACAACACTTGCTAAAGGCTTGCCGTCAGGTCCAATGATATCATCAACTATTTTGTTGGTTGAGCTACACAGACCATTGGAGTTGAGGAAGGGGGAGCGGAAGTTAAGTACTTGTTCGCTATCTTGATAATGAGGAATGCAGACTTCACCATCTCGGAGGTCTTTGGATGGGATGACCATTGCCCGTTCAAAGGTGAGAGTTTTCCCAACCGAAATATCTTGCCATTCGCCTTGGACAAATCGGGCGAGTTCTCTTTGAATTTTTTCAGTTTCTAGGAGTTGTCCCCATCCTTCGAGATCAGTTTTAATGAGTTTGTAAATATTTGTATCGGTGGCAATTCGTTCTTGTAGTTTTTCAAATTCTTCAGCGACTTCCTGATCAACAGCTGCTTCTTCTTCTAGTTCAGCGGCTTGCTGTTCGAGGAAGGTTTTGCGTTTTTCGTATTTCTCGCAATAAAGTTGAGCTATCTTGCGGGGGTCATCCAGCGCTTTTTTGAGTTTTGCTGCTTCAAGTTCTACTGTTTCGGCAAAATCCTTTAACCCATTGGGAAAGGAAGCAATCATTTGAGATATAGCAGTTTTACCTAACTCAGATTGAGATTTTTCCCCTAACCAAATGTTTTGGCGGTACAGCCCTGGTTTAATTTGGGGTTTGGTCGGACCATTCGGGTTGTCTTTATCTGTTCCCTTAAAAGCAGATAGAGGGATGATTAAATCAATTTTTGGTTGGTTAGGGTTTTGATAATTAAGGATTTGGTCGAGATTAGCTGGACGTAGAATACCCTTTCCAAACCTGAACTTATCATCATTCCCATCTTTATCTGTCCATCCGAAGCGGTGTTGGATAACACGGTATTGGTCGCCTTTTTGGTGTCCGGTTAACTGTTGGTATAACTCTGTGGATATTTGTCCGTAGCAGTCTCCGGTGAGGCGATAAGCTTGGTCATTGTTGATGATTCCGCCATTTTTTCCTGTGCTGTCATCTACGATGAGAATATTTAATTCTGCGTTGATGGCATTTTTGCACGAGCCAAGGAATATTGACCCATATGCACCTCTATCCTTGTTGTCAGGGCATAACTTGCTTATGGTTTCCAGATATTCTTCTGGTCCATATAACAGTCGGCTTTTTGAAGATAGTAGTAGCTTGTGTCCTTCCGGGTGGTTTTTTAACTGGTCGGGGGTAGCTTTCTCGTCCATATGTCCGAACGAGAATTCTGCCTCTGGGAAAAAATGTTCTAGTAGGCTATTTTTTAACTCCTCTTTTAGTAAAGAGTCTGCATTGCTTGGATTGTTATCGTTATGAATCCACTGATTTAAACGAGTGTCGAAATGCTTTGCCTCAATAACCATCTGCCTACTTACGATAACCTTTCCCACTCGATTTTATTTTTAATCAATTAAATTTACATCCAACTAGAATTTGATAATTGTTACAAATGCTTTATTTAACGTGATATAATCCTGATATTTCATGACTGAAAAATTTGATTTATGTATTCGATGGAATATTTAGAAAATGTCTCATTTATAGAACTAGCTTTTATGCTAAATTCAGGTATATTACATGAATGGCTTATTCTAGACGAATGGTACAATGAAATAGGTTGCGCCTGGGCAGAATATCAAGCTTCTTGTAGTGAAGAGGGGTAGTGTAAACTACAATTCTACATCTTTTTTGTTTATAGATACTGACTGTTTCTGAGTAATTTTCTTCCAGTATTGTTTATCTTCATCTGTTGGGCTGGCAGCTAATACTGTGTTTTTTTCTAGATCGTATGATGCTACCTTTCTATTGTCTTGAAGAAATGAGATGCTTAATCTCTCATCTTTGATAGTAATTCTGTAACTTCTTCCCTCTACCTGTTTGGTTCCTCCAGGTATTAACTTTATTTTTCCTGTCTGATTTGCTAGTCGCCAGATTTTACCGACGGCAGGTAAGATACTTTCTGCCCAGTGTTTATCTTCTTCAGATGGTTGATTTTCTGCTGTATCAGTAGTCTGTAAGTTAGCTTGTACTAAGTTGAAAGATGTGGCGTCTTTTCCACCTATTTCTGGGCTATCTCGTTTAGTTGAATTTGTTTGTTTTACATTTGGTACTTTTACATCTAAAAGCTCTAATTGAGTGAATTTCTCAGTTGATGTGGTATCTAATGGTGCTGCTTTTACTTCTGTATTAGACTGACTTACCACGTTAGTGTCTTCTTCAACTTCGGTAAACTCGGCTTCTGGTACTTCCTCTTTCTCGCCATATTTGCTGCTATCGACTGATAGCCACTTCTTGCGTTTACCTTCCTTTAGCAATACTGGTATGACTACGTTTTCATCTGGCTGCTGGTTACCCTTATTGCCAAACGCGATCGCACTCTTGTTTTTATGAGAGTCAGAGTTGCTATCGTCACTATTATCGGTTGTGCTGCTTGTATTTTTTCCCTTGAGGAGTAGTTCTTGTCCTTGAGTACGTGCCCGTACTAGGGTATCATAGTCTGTCTCTGGGTTATATGACATTCCAAATTCAGTCTGGAGATTTTTCCAACTGTAAGGCTTGTATATCTGATACCCAGCAACTACCACAGAATTGTGAATATAACTAAACCCTAGTAACTCTTTCCCCTTTAGCTTTGGTAAGACTTGTACCCCGCTTTCCCCCAGGCGTTGGATAAAAGTCCCTACATCAGGTTTGTTCTCAACTGCTGCGGCTATCCCTTGCTTGATTATCTCTTTGGCTGAAGGTGTTTTGTGCTTACTGTTAACTTGTCTGATGCTTTTTGAGCGGTTTGAACTGACAGCAGCGGTAATCCCATACTCTTTATCTAGTTTATTAGCTATGGCTTGATTGCTAGTAGGAGTTATTTCTAACCCTAAGGCAGCCGCTATTTTCCTGGTTGTTTCTTGTGCCTTGAAGTAGTCGTGTGAATCTGAAACAGTTTTACCATCCAGGGTAATGCGTGAAGCTATTATGTGGACGTGTTCGTGATTGCGATCGCAGTGTCTCACCGCTACGTACTGACTTAGTGCTTCTCCTTCCTTGCAGTACCCCATTTCCTTTAAGTATTCTCCTACTACATACCCATATTGGCTGTCCCAGAGATGTTCGTGGTGTCCTTCCCTATGAGCAATTGCAATGATGTGATGAGCGCACGCTCTAGTTACTCCTTTATTGAGATACCTATTTGCAAGGAACTGCAAATTTAACTCTCCAGGGCTAGTTCCCATCATATTGGTATCGATAATTGCAGCATCATCTTTCTCTAATACATATTTTAGGGTGTCGAGGAAGCTACCCTTCTTGTAAATAACAGGTATCATATGCTGATAATTACTGCTTTATCTTGTGAACTGAAATCTTGTAGTGGCGCAGATTTCGCTAGCCTGTCAGAAGTCTCCCGTCTACTCGTATAGAAACCGTAGTTGTGGAGACAGGGCAATTTTCATGCACAATTTGACTATCTCGTTGCCATTACTTATTGATATTCTTCGATTCTATCTAACTAGTATAATGTAGCACTTGTAACTGTAATTCTCTACAAAAGCTACCGTGCAATGCTCACAAAGAGTGCGATACTTTCCCCGAAGGAGTCGTTCTGCGATGATCTTCTTCTCGCCCAAAGGGTAATCACATTTGCTGAAATCTCGACAATTAGTTTTATTTCAACTGATCGTTGGTTAATTCTGTGTGTAGCGTTCCTATACTCTATCGTTACTACCGGGTGTAAACATACCTTGTTCAACTAAATGTATCTGAGAGTGAGGTGGTTGGGAGCAACTGCGACTAGTTGTAGGTATAGCTGGAGTAGTCTCAGACCTAGTTGTAGTTTCCACATAGTTAGCTAGTTTGTTTGTACTGGGAATAGTATAAGTTGACTTGGGGATGGTTTAACTATGTCTGGGACTACTGCTAGATGACAATTGTTTCTCAGTGTTATAAATGTTATTATTATTGCATTTATAGTCTCGTTAAGTTACGTGTAAGTCACAGGCGTTCTTTATCCATTGGTAGTAGTTTCTTCTGATATGTTTATATTGAATGAGGCGGCAATTGTCTTATCCACGAGTGCGATCGCATCGTCTATGGTATCTAGAATCTGTTGATTGTTTGTTTCGCCCGCTAGATGTCGAAGCATCATCAGTTTGCTTTTAGCAGTACCTGCACTTATCCGAATGGTAATCACATCAGCAGGTGGTTTAGCCATTAGGGTTCGTCTCAACCCACAATCTCTGAGGTATTGGGCTGTACTGACATTACATAGTTGTGCCTTTGTCTCTATAGTTTGTTTCTCATCTGAGTTGAGAGCGATTTCTACTCGGTGGGTGCGCTTCATATAAGTTGATTTTTCTACTTAATCCTTTGTAACCTGCCCCTTCAAATAGGTGAAATATTCTCTCTATAAAGATTTGACGAATTTCTCACAAAAAGGTATTCATAGCCATGAGCTTTAACTAAAAACTCTAGGTAATTATTGTGAAATTCGGGTGGTCAAATGCTTTCTAGATGCTAGAACCCGCTAAACAGCGTTAAAGCTTCGGCTGGTCGCGCTTTTGATAAAACCTGTTGCCGTAATCAGTGTAGCTATCTTTAACAACGGTAAGCGGTTTAGTGACTTCACCGCGTAGATAGCGATTAAACAACACACGCTCTTAGTGGTTCTTTTTCAAACCCTAAGATGCGCCACCAGGTTTGGTAAGAGGTTAAGTCTTTGATTCTTGCGTCAACTACCTGGTTGATTTCGTCAGGAGTAAAACTTGTTCGGGAGTAAGACGCGGTGAGGTTTTCTCTTGCCCAGGCGATCGCTGTCTTAAATTCACGTTGTATACACTTATTTATCCATTCTCTATTCTGCGGTGCGCTACTAGGGAGGAATGAAAGCAAGTACCTGTAATAAACTTGCACATCTACTTCCCAACCGTGTTTTTCGTCAAACAATACAGAGTCATACCAATCGTCTGGCGCGGCATAACCCGATTTCTTCTGGAAGCAAAGGTCTATGTCTTGTGGTGGTGCTTCCTTATTGTACATATCGACAATCAGGTTTTTGAGGTAATGATAGTGCTTCTGATGATTTGAGATGACATCGCCGTTTTCCCAGCACCTGTGGGTGCGTATAACAGGACACTTATTAGCCTAGATTTGAAGAACTCATGGATTTGGGCGATCGCACGCTCTTGGTAATCTCTGAGCTTAAATTCTGGTTTAAATTCGGACAGGATTTCAGGGACTAAAACTTGAATCATGATATTATTTTCCTCAGTTTAAAAGTTTTTGGCTATAAAAATT
>NZ_CAWPKW010000298.1:0-2078 GCF_963888615.1 Brasilonema octagenarum UFV-OR1
GGAGACCCTCCCGCAGCGCTGGACTCACCGTAAGGCGTGGCCGTTCCCACTAGGGTAAACTAACAAAGTCAGCGCGCTTAACAGTGAACAGTAAACGACTGATAACTGATAACTGTTAAACTGGTGCTTCTTCCTCCGAAATTTGAGGTTCACTCACCAAAGTATTCAGCACGACTTCACTTGCAACTGCATCCGACTTGCGAGGACGCATCGCAGGACGAGAACGTCTGTAACCTGCCCTTTCAGCTTTTTGATGTTCATAATCAATAAGTCTGCCATAGTAATCGTGCTTGCTTAAATTCATCGACAAGAAAACATGTTGACGAACATTGCCAAAACCCTTACGGTTGAAAAACTTCACGGCGGGAGTATTTGCCGGATCAGTGTCTACCAGCATGAACCGCGCCCCATCTTCAATCATACGTGCAATAGCTCTATCAACCAGCTTGTCTGCCACACCGCGACGCTGGAATTTCGGACTGACTCCTAGCCACAGAATGTATCCGTAAGTCCAGCTTGCTTTAGTAATAATAGTTCCTAAAACGAATCCTGCCAGTTCTGCATCAACTTCCGCAACAAGACAGTATTCTGGATCAGTGTTGTAAAGTCCTATAACTTCCCACTCATCCCAGCAACGATATAAATAAGGATATGAATCGCTGGTAAATAACTCTTCACCCAAGTGATAAACAGGGGCTATGTCATCTATTCGTATTTCGCGGACATAAACCGCATCATTTTCATCAAAATGCATAAAATAATAATCAAAAAGTTATCTGTCATTTACAGACTGACTTCTTGAATGCTAGCTATATTCAGTAGGTTCGTCTCTACTATTGTAGAATTTGTAGAAGATATCTGCCCAGGAATAGTAGGTGAGTTTATGTCTTGAGCATGGCTTTGTCTATTGCACCGTGTTGTATACTGGCAGTAGTCGCAGGCTTTGCTACCTTCTGGTTCTTGTGGAAATAGTTCTCCTTGGTAGTAATGTTCCATCCAATTTGTGAATCGACTTAAAAGCTGGTTAAGTTTTTTTGCTGTTTGTTGGTGTCCGGTGGTGTTGTAGCTAAATTTAACGCTTTGCGGTTTACCTTCGGGTTGGACAAACCAGTAAGTCATAGAAATATTCTCTGGCAGATAATTACTCGTTTCAGCTAAAACATACAGGTAAAGACGCGTCTGCCAGTTTTGTTCCAACTTGCGTTTTTGAGATGGTTTGGGATAAGTTTTCCAGTCAAGAATTTGTGCTTGCTGGTTATCAGCAATTACTAAATCATAAATAACCGTAAGCAAATAGTCTTGAACTTGCAGAGTACGGTAGTGTTCGCTTTCACGAAAAGTTTGGCTATTGGGAATAGAGTTTAAAATTTCTGGTGCTGCATTCGCGAAAGCTGACATCCAGCGTTGCAGTTGAGCATCCTGTTGTAGGAAAGTATCAATAGGTAAACCCATTTCTCGCTGCTGCATTAGCAGGTGAAAGCGGCTTCCTAAAGTTTGCCGTTCCTCATGTTCTGGATCTAAGGGAGAATGGAGTTGCTCTAGGTAGGTGTGTTGAAATTGACGGGGACAACGTTCTAGTAGGTTGAGTTGTCCTTGCGACAGTCGCAAGAGTTGAGTTTGAGTTGATTGCATACTTGTATTCTAGAGTGAATCATTGCTTGCAGCTTAAATTTGCAGAACGTTTTTACCGTTGCTTCAGGATTAGATGATAGGACTGCTAAATTTATCGCGTAGTACAATAAGATATTAATTAGACATTTCCCGAAACAGCTAAAGTCTTACCATCTCTACCTTATAAAGTGTGAGCGCCCCAATGCTCATGTTGCTAGCTTGTACGATTGAAAGTTAAGAAGACAGAGAAAAGCCCAAAAACATGAACTTTTATACAAAAAAACTAACAAACTGACTTTATTTAAAGTGCAAAAATAGCTGATACCAAAACACAAGTGAGGATGTTATGAATCAATACGATTATATTGTCATTGGTGCCGGTTCGGCTGGCTGTGTTGTCGCCAATCGTCTAACAGAAGACGGTAAAACAACTGTGTTGTTGCTGGAAGCAGGCAATCCGCCTAACT
>NZ_CAWPKW010000299.1:0-37082 GCF_963888615.1 Brasilonema octagenarum UFV-OR1
CGCGTTGTGGAGCCAGCCCCGTGCGGGGGTTCCCCCCGAGCCAGGGGACTGGCGTGCAACTAGCCCCGATAGGCGTAGCCGTGCCGCAGGCATAGGGGGCGCTACGCAAACGGAGAGGGTCTCCCTCGGTAGGTATCTGGCGTGTGTAAGCGTGTAGGGGAGCCAATTCGAGAGTGTATTGCACCCAAATGGAAACTGCAATTGTTCTTGAAAAACACCACTACAGTGATTTATTTAGCGCTAACAAGAGCTTCGCAAAAAGGTTCAAAAGATCGGACATATAAAGAGCAGGCTTTCCATCCTGATTTGACCGATACATTTAATAATTGACAAGTACCACCACGTTGACCCTCTGGAGTGTAGTACCGACAGTGACGACAAGTTGAAACACAGGATTTTATAGTTGTCATAACTAGCACTCTTATTAAGAAAATTTTCTCAAGTAAAAAATGGTTTTAACCCCTATCAGTATGGCAACTTTTTCTTGAGAAATGCATCTAAATTGAATAACTTTATGAGAAAATTTGCATTACTAAATATTACTTTACGTGTCAGTTTAAAAATCAACTATACTTACGTATAAAACATTAAATCTGGAGAAATATACTGGTAAATACTGAATTAACAGATACAGACAGTCACAAGCTTTCAAGTAATTGTTATCTTCTACTATAGGAATTCGGTTTGAGTTGGTTAGACCAGTGCTTGATGAGGGTTTCCCGACAGAGGCGACTGCGTTCGCCGTTCGCCCAAGCCGCGTGCGCTGTGCGCTCAGGCGTGTCGAAGACATACCCGATAGCCGTAAGGCGTGGCGTTAGCCATAGGGTGAATTGATAAAGTAGAGGTAGGGAACACAACGACCACGCTCCCTGAGTCCTGTGTCCTCCGGACACGCTTCGCGAACGGACTAGCTACGCGTTCGCTTTTAGCGTGCGCTTTGCGTATACGACAAGCTCAGGGCGGCGCAGTGCATCGCGCTTAACGCATAAGAAGCAATATAAGTTATTTCAGAGAGTTTGAAATACGTAAACAAAGCCATAAAGACTAATGCTGAGGAAGAAAAATGCTGCTAATTGGTTAACTCTTATATCTGGTGAAGGAGCAATAGCTTCTCGTACTAAGATAGAAATTGATGCCCCAATTACAAAGCTCCAGCCAAGTATCATATAGGGTGTCTGTAGTGTGAAGTTCCAGACTATTAGCATAACAATTGCTAGCAGTACCATCAGCATCTCTACAAACCGAGGTGGGTTGTATTGGCTGGATAAAACAAAGCTATTGAACCAAAAGTGCCAAAATCTCATATTAAGTTATAAGTGCTAAGTGATAATCTTTTATAAAGAAGATGAAAGAAAAAAAAGATAAAGCAATGTCTTTTCTTTCTTCACTCTTCCTTGTTAATTTCTAACTCCTAATTTTTGTCCTGTACCGTTTTGTTGTGTCGTCTCTTCGGGTACTTCTACGCCAAAGACGCGGCTAAAGGTTTTTTGTACTTTGTATCCAGAATCTATTGACTCTAAGGGGTCTTTTCGCAGTCTATGACGCAGACATAAAGTCATCACGCGACGGATATCATCTATTGTTACTTCGGTACGTCCTTCATATGCGGCGATCGCTTTTGCCGCACGGTTAGTCACAATGTCACCACGCAAGCCATCAACATCAAGTTCGGAACAGACTTCAGAAATCTTGACACGTAAATCGTAATCAATTGCCACAGATGGCAACAGATTTTGGGCGTTAATGATGTTCTGTTGGAGTTCTTCCTGTTGAGATTTATACTGTTCGAGAAATACTGGTGGATTTTGGTCAAATTCTGAGCGTTGTTCTACGATTTGCACCCGCAAAGCTGGTTCTTTAACTGTACGGATTTCTGCGTGCATTCCAAATCTATCTAGAAGTTGAGGACGCAGTTCTCCTTCTTCTGGGTTACCAGAACCTACAAGCACGAAACGCGCCGGGTGACGTATGGAAATTCCTTCTCGTTCTACTGTGTTCCAACCACTGGCGGCGGAGTCAAGAAGCACGTCTACTAAGTGATCATCTAGTAAGTTGACTTCATCCACATAGAGAATACCCCGGTTGGCTTTTGCCAAGAGTCCTGGTTCAAAGGCTTTAACACCTTCTGATAATGCTTTTTCGATGTCGATGGTACCACAAACTCGGTCTTCTGTTGCTCCCAAGGGCAAATCGACCATTTGGACTTTTTTTGGAATAACGGGAATATCCACCCCTTGCTGTAGCTGTTGGCGGACTTCATCACTCATCAGATCGGGATCACTAGGATCGCTGTTGAAGGGATCGTTAGCAACGACGGGAATTTCTGGAAGCAAATCAGCTAGCGCCCGGATAGTTGTGGATTTTCCGGTACCGCGATCGCCCATAATCATCACACCGCCAATTTTCGGGTCAATCACGTTCAACAATAGAGCCAGTTTCATTTCTTCCTGACCGACAATTGCTGTAAATGGAAATACCACGCGACGCGCCGCAGCGGTAGCTTGAGCAGTTGAACTCACTAAATTACCTTATCTATATTTCTTTTATTACCGTTTTCATTGTGCCATAGGTGGGGTTGTCGAGGACAAAGGGAAGAGGGAATCAAAGATATGATCGGAATTATAAAATAAATGCCGAACTCCTTATGTTAGAGTACGATTCATTAGCTTGCTTGCCCTCCTCTGAGGAATTACCAGACTCTGATGATACGCCTGTGGATAATCAATTACAACATTTGATTCCTGGTTTGCTAGAAGCCATACTCGCTATGGTGTGGGCAAATCGCATGGATTGGTTTTTTGGTGCTGATATGGGTGTTTATTATGATCCAAATCAACCACCGATTGTACCAGATGGGTTTCTGAGTTTGGGAGTTGAGCGATTTTTTGATGAAAATTTGCGTCCGAGTTATGTGTTGTGGGAAGAAGAGAAAGTCCCAATTTTGACGCTGGAAGTTGTTTCTCAGAGATATCGTGGAGAATATACCACTAAGAAAGATGAGTATGCAAAGTTAGGGGTTTTGTACTACGTCGTTTATCATCCGACTCGCCGCCGTAAACCGCGTTTGGAAGTGTATAAGTTGGTGAATGGTGCATATGAATTGCATTCAGATAATCCTGTTTGGTTACCGGAAGTTGGTTTGGGAATTGGTATGGAACGGGGAACTTATCAAGGAATTACGCGGGAGTGGCTGTACTGGTATAACGAAGCAGGAAAGCGCTTGTTAACTCCAGAAGAACGCGCTCAAGTCTTGGCGGAACGCTTACGTGCGATGGGAGTCGATCCAGATTCTATTTAAGCTCATCTTAAAATTGCCAGGAAAATCAAGTATCAAAGCTGTAGCTATTTATATCCTTGGAAACCAAAGATATAAAAAATGAGTAGTTATAAATTACAAGCTTTATGATGATAGACTTACGCAAGTTTTTTGAAGCTACAGATCCCAGCAGAACTCTTGTTGTTAACGACACACAGGATAAGAAGTATTATATTGACTTTTCTTCTGTGCGTGGTGGAGATATTATCTTCAAACTAAAGCAGAAGATGACATTTTTTAAGCCGAATGACCCTACCTGCACGCTTTTTACTGGGCACATTGGGTGTGGGAAATCTACGGAATTGCGGCGGCTGCAACTGGAGTTGGAA
The DNA here is from genome assembly GCF_963888615.1 of Brasilonema octagenarum UFV-OR1. Lineage (NCBI taxonomy): Bacteria > Bacillati > Cyanobacteriota > Cyanophyceae > Nostocales > Scytonemataceae > Brasilonema > Brasilonema octagenarum. The sequence continues at coordinate 3,646 of NZ_CAWPKW010000299.1, forward strand.
GCGGATGGTTTTTGTGTTATCTATTTTGAGTCTAGCGAAGACTTGGAAATGACTGATGTGGATATTGCTGATGTGCTGTTGGCGATCGCCCGTCGCGTCAGTCAAAGTTTAGAAAAACTCAATCTTGAAGAACCCAGCCGGCTGAAAGAATTACTGCAAGGTGCTATCAGGGTTTTAAATGCTGATGTGACTGGCGTCAAACTCAAAGTTCCGAATGTTGGTGATTTTGGTGTCACCTCTGAAAAAGAAAAGTTTACTTTGGCTTTTGGAATTGGGGAAATCACGACTAAGGTTAAGAGTGACGCAACACTGCGGGAAAAACTCAACCAGTATCTGGGGCCACAAAAAATTAAACTGTTAGACGCGATTAATAAGGAGTTGCTGGAACCTGCGATCGCCCAACTGAAACAGCAGGGCAAAAAAGGTTTAGTGGTGATTGTAGATAATCTTGACAGAATTGATAATCGTCCCAAGGCTTGGGGACGTCCACAACAAGAATACTTGTTTGTGGATCAAGGTGAGTATCTCACTAAGTTAAATTGTCATGTTGTGTATACAATGCCACTGTCTTTGAAGTTTTCTAATGACTATGGAACCCTCACACAGCGATTTTTGGAAGATCCCAGAGTGTTACCGATGGTACCTGTACAATGGTCAGATGGCAGTGTTCATGAAGAGGGAATGGCGCTGATGCAAGAGATGGTAATGGCAAGAGCTTATCCTGACTTGCGACCAGACCAGCGTGCCAGTAATATTACGTTTGTTTTTGATCGTAAAGCGACGCTTGAGCACTTGTGTCGAATGAGTGGCGGTCATGTCCGCGACTTACTAAGGCTGCTGAATACATGGATTATGGAGGAAATGTCACTCCCTTTGACTCGTGAAACTTTGGATACTGTGATTCGTGCTCGTCGCAATGAAATGGTTTTGCCCATTTCTGATGAGGAGTGGGAATTGTTGCGTCGTGTGAAGCAAACGAAAAAAGTGAGTGATGATCTGGGGTATCAGAAGCTGATTCGCAGTCGGTTTGTTTTTGAATATCGCGATCGCGGTGAGTCTTGGTTTGAAGTGAATCCTATTTTGGCGGAGGCGCGGGAGTTGAATGGCTGAACAATTACTATGTTCTCTATAAGTTTCACAACCGCCAGGAACTAGAAGTTCCTGGCTCATAGGCTAAGTCCATTAAAATGGACTCAAAACAAAGCTACGCGAAAGTGATTAGTCCTCTTGAGAGGACTTTGGCTATGAGACTGGGCTTTTTAACCCCAGGCGGTCGTGAACAATAATACATCAAAGAGCTAAGGAACCGCAGATGGACGCCGAAGTAGATGGACGCAGATGAATTTAATCTTGATGTCAACAATGAGCGCTCATTGAAGCAATTGGCTTGGGGGATTGAGGCTTCTGTTGGACAGTTTAAGCTGATTCTGGCACGGTGCAATTATCGTAGTTTGCGCTTGCATCTAATAAAACGATTACGTGACATTTGTCAAGTTGAAATTCGCGTCCTGGTTCTGAAGGAATCTGCAAGGACTCTTTATACTGCCATTCGCGAAGAATCCGGGGATGATGTGCAAGCCCTGATGGTTTTGGGTTTGGAATCAGTGCGGAATCTTGAGCAAATGCTGATTAGTGCAAATCAGGTGCGGGAGGAGTTTCGCAATCATTTTCCTTTCCCTGTGGTGTTGTGGATTGATGATGAAGTTCACAAGCAGTTCATGCAGTTTGCTCCTGATTTGGAAAGTTGGGGAACAACGAAAATTTTTCCGATTGCTCCCAATGAGTTGATGGAGTTTTTGCAAGAAACAGCAGAGCAATTCTTGACTGGTGATTTCAGTCTGACTTTAGAAAAATATTCCGAGATTAAGTTAGCTTGGCAAGATTTGCAAAATTCCGGACAAGTTCTAGAACCAGGAGTAAAAGCGAGAATCGAATATTTGTTGGGATTCACAGAATTTGTTGATAATCACTTAGATACTACTTTGGAGTATTATCAACAAAGTTTGGCTTTTTGGCAGCAAGTCAATGATTTAGTCTGGCAAGGCAAAGTCCTGAGCAATATCACTTTCTGTTATTACGAAAAAGCGAGACAACAAGAAAGAAATTCTCCTCAGAATGTAGAGACGTTGCCCTTACGGGTTCGCCACTCGCCTGCGGAGGGAAACCCTCCCGCAGCGCTGGACTCACATGCAACGTCTCTACAACGTGATAAAACGGAAGATTCTGATTGGCAAGAAACAAGAAATTACCTTCAGCAATGTCTCCAAGTTTTGGAATCTGCTCAACGTTCAGATTTAATTGCTAATTTACTTGATAAGTTTGGCAAAATCTTACGTGAATTACAAGATTGGGAGGAGTTAAAGAAGTTAGCGCAGCGTGCTTTACTCATCCATGAAGCTGAAGGAGATTTGCTGAGGGTATCTCAAGATTATGGCTTTTTGGCTGAAGTTGCTTTGGCAAATCAAAAATGGCAAGAAGCGAAAACTTTAGCGGAAAAGGCGTTAGAAGTTTTATCTACGAATCCGTCTGCGATTTCTAATCGCCAGGAATTTTTGTTTCTTTTAGCGAAAGCACAACAAAACTTAGGCGAAGAGCAAGCGGCTATTAATAATTTAAAAACAGCAATCCAAATAGGTGTTTCTGACTCTAAACCCGAACTATATCTTAGTCTTTTAAGAAATTTACGAAGTTTATATTTAAAACAAAAGCAATATCTCGAAGCTTTTCAAATTAAACAGGAAGGGCTTTCGGTTGAACAACAATTTGGCTTGCGGGCGTTTATTGGTGCAGGAAGATTACAAGCGACACGACACGCAAATTTATCCAAAATTGTAGAGAAGTTGCCTGCAACGTCTCTACAGGAAAATATAGCGCCAGAAATTAGTGCATCTGGTCGTTTACTTGATGTAGAACGTTTGATTGAACGCATCGGTCGTCCTGATTATAAATTGATAGTTATTCATGGACAATCAGGAGTTGGCAAAAGTTCTCTGGTTAATGCGGGACTTGTTCCTGGTTTGAAAAAGAAGGCGATCGGCATTCAAGATAATTTGGTTGTGCCGATACGAGTTTACACCAACTGGATGGATGAGTTGGGACGCCAGATAAAAGAGGCGTTGCAGGAGATGGGAAGATGGGGAGATGGCGAAGCTGAAACTTCAGCTTTAGAAACTCAAGCGCAAGTGTCAGAAGTTGAAACGCCTGACTCTCGAACTACGCTGTTAAAAGAATTACGAGAGTGTGAAACATATAATCTTCGTCCGGTACTGATTTTTGACCAATTTGAAGAATTTTTCTTTGTTGATATCGAACCACAGCAAAGGTGGCTATTTTTTGAGTTTTTAAAAGATTGCCTTAATATCTTATCGGTGAATATAGTATTGTCGTTGCGAGAAGATTACTTACATTATTTGCTCAAGTTTAATCGCTTCCGCGACAGTTCGATGATTCAGATTGATATTCTGAGTGAGAATGTTCTTTATGAGTTGGGTAACTTCTCCCGTGATGATGCTCAATCAATTATTCAGCAATTAACTGAACGGGCTAATTTTCACTTAGAACCTGCTTTAATTGCAGAACTGGTGCGGGATTTGGCGCGTGAACTGGGCGAAGTGCGCCCGATTGAGTTGCAGGTTGTGGGGGCGCAACTGCAAGCGGAAAACATCAGAACTCTGGCAAAATATCAGGAGTGTGGCACAAAGGAAGAACTGGTAAAACGTTATCTGAATGAAGTGGTTCAGGATTGTGGAGAAGAAAATCAGCAAACGGCGGAATTTGTGTTGTATTTGCTGACGGATGAAAAAGGAACTCGTCCACTGAAGACTCATGCTGAACTGGAACGGGATTTGCAGGTGTTAGCTGCAGATTTGAGTAAAGATGCGAGCAAGTTAGATTTGATTTTAGAGATTTTTGTAGAATCCGGCTTAGTTGTTTTGTTAAAAGAAAACCCCACAAACCGCTATCAACTAGTGCATGATTATTTAGCCGAGTTTATCCGTCAGCAACAAGAACCGAAGTTAAGCCAGGTGATGGCTGAACTGGAACAGGAAAGAAAGCAACGCCTGCAAACTGAAGAACAGTTAAAACAAACTGAGCAGGCTAAGCAGATATTAACAAAAGCTAACCAGAAAGCACAGCAGCGGATTCGTGTTGGATCGGGAGTGTTGATTGCATCCTTTGTTGTTGCAGGAATTGTCACATTACAAGCATTTGGGCTTGTGGGCAAGGCACAGAAAAGTGCAATTCTAGAACGACAAGGCGTTGCAGCAGAGAAGCTTTTTCAGATCCAACAAATAGAAGCATTGCTTTTAGCTTTAAACGCAGGGCAAGATTTACACAATCTCATAAATAAAGAAAATGAACCAGCGGAATATCCAGCTGCTAGCCCTGTCTTAGCTTTACAGACGATTGTTGACAATATTCACGAGCAAAATCAACTCAAAGGGCATACAGGTTCTCTCAGGAGCGCTAGTTTTAGCCCAGATGGTAAACGCATTCTCACCGCATCAGAGGACAATACGACGCGGCTGTGGGATATATCGGGTAAGCAATTAGTAGAACTTAAAGGGCATAAAGGTTCTATCAACAGTGCCAGTTTTAGCCCGGATGGCAAACGGATTCTCACTGCTTCCGATGATCAAACGGCGCGGGTGTGGGATAGCGCAGGTAAGCAATTAGCAGAACTTAAAGGGCATAAAGGTTCTGTCGTCAGCGCCAGTTTTAGCCCGGATGGCAAACGTATTCTCACTGTTTCATCGGATAATACAGCGCGGGTGTGGGATAGTGTAGGTAAGCCATTAGCCGAACTCAAAGGGCATACAGGTCCTGTCAACAGCGCCAGTTTTAGCCCAGACGGCAAACGTATTCTCACTGTTTCATCGGACAAAACGGCGCGGCTGTGGGATAGTGCAGGTAAGCCATTAGCAGAACTTAAAGGGGATACAGTTCCCGTCAACAGAGCTAGTTTTAGCCCAGATGGCAAACGCATTCTCACTGGTTCTGATGACACGGTGCGGCTGTGGGATACCTCGGGGAAGCAAATAGCACAACTTAAAGGGCATACATCTAGCGTTATCAGCGCCAGTTTTAGCCCAGACGGCAAACGTATTCTCACTGCTTCTGATGATACGGTGCGGCTGTGGGATACCTCAGGCAAGCAAATAGCACAAATCAAAGGGAATACATCTAGCGTCATCAGCGCCAGTTTTAGCCCGGATGGCAAACGTATTCTCACTGCTTCTGATGACATGGCGCGGCTATGGAATCTCTCGGGCAAGCAAATAGCACAACTCAAATGGCCTAGCGGTTCTATCTACAGCACCAGTTTTAGCCCAGATGGTAAACGCATTCTCACTGTTTCATCGGACAATACGGCGCGGCTGTGGGATATGTCGGAGCAAATACCGGAAAAAGAGGATATATATTCTAATTTTGCAAATTATAAGCGCGATGGCAAACGCATTTTCGCCGCTTCATCGGATAGCGCACCAGTATGGGATAGCGCAGGTAAACAATTAGCAGAACTCAAAGAGGACACATCTGCTGTCAACACCGCTAGTTTCAGCCCAGATGGCAAACGCATTCTTACCGCTTCAAATAACAGAAGGGTACGGCTGTGGGATAGTGGAGGTAAGCAATTAGCCGAATTCAAAGGGCATACAGATAATGTCAACAGCGCTAGTTTTAGCCCGGATGGCAAACGCATTCTTACCGCTTCAGACAGTACAACGCGGCTGTGGGATAGTACAGGTAAACAATTTACCGAACTCAAAAAGCTTTCTGGTGTCTACAGCGCCATTTTTAGCCCAGATGGCAAACGCATTCTTACCGCTTCATCGGACAAAACCGCGCGGCTGTGGGATAGTTCGGGCAAGTTATTAGCCGAACTCAAAGGGCATACATCTGATCTCAACAGCGCTAGTTTTAGCCCGGATGGCAAACGTATTGTAACTGCATCATGGGACAAAACAGCGCGGGTGTGGGATAGCACAGGTAAGCAATTAGCAGAACTCAAAGGGCATACAGGTTTTGTCCTCAACGCCAGTTTTAGCCCGGATGGCAAACGTATTCTCACTGCTTCATCTGACAATACTGCACGACTGTGGGATATATCGGGCAAGTTATTAGCCGAACTCAAAGGGCATAAAGATAATGTCAACAGCGCCATTTTTAGCCCGGATGGCAAACGCATTCTCACCGCTTCATGGGACACAACAGCGCGGCTGTGGGATAGCACAGGCAAACAATTAGCTGAACTCAAAGGACACACATCTGGTGTTTACAGCGCCGTTTTTAGCCCGGATGGTAAACGCATTCTCACCGCTTCAGATGACAGAACGGCGCGGGTGTGGGATAGCGCAGGCAAACAATTAGCCGAACTCAAAGGGCATACAGGTTCTGTCCTCAGCGCCAGTTTTAGCCCAGATGGCAAACGCATTCTCACTGCTTCGTGGGACAGAACCGCGCGGGTGTGGCAATATACAACTTTCGACGAACTTTTATCACAAGGTTGCCAATGGCTGGATGATTATTTTGTCATCAACCCTAAAGAATTGGAAAAACTAGAAGTCTGCCAAAATAAATCTAACTTAAAAGCAGCAGCTCCATTTTTGGTTAAAGAAGGTGAACAGCAAGCAAGAGCAGGTAATATTGATGAGGCAATTGCAACTTTCCGTAAAGCTTTGCAGTGGAATCCTAACTTAAAATTTGACCCCAAGGAAAAAGCACAAGAATTAGCTAACAAAGGCGAAGCTGAGCGCTTGGTTGCTTGCAGAAGTAAACGCAGAAGTAAACAATTTTGTTATAGAGGGTAAAGTGAAGGAAGCGATCACAGCCTACAAAAAAGCCCAAGAGCTAGATCCAAAAGTTGAAATTGATGCTTATTTTTGGGACTCACTTTGCTGGTACGGTAGCCTGCATCGCCACGCTGCTGATGTGATGTTTGCCTGTGAAAAAGCCGTGCAACTTGCTCCTGACAATGGAGGAATTCGAGATAGTCGCGGTTTAGCCAGGGCGATGACAGGTAAAACTCAAGGAGCAATTGAGGATTTTGAGGCATTCATTGCCCAGACTGATGATAAGGAGCGAAAATTCCAACGCCAAAGGTGGGTGAAGGATTTACGTGCTGGGAAAAATCCGTTTACAGATGCACAGTTGAAGAAGTTGCTGGGCAATGATTGAGGATAACTTCTATCCCATTTTGCACTTGCGTCAGTTCCTGAAGTTGCTGCTCAATCCAAGCTTTTTCTGCTGCACGTTGTTCTTGTGTCTCTTGGCGATATCGCATTTGCCGCTCAAGAAAGTCGTTATGGAATGCCAGTGTTTGTTCAATCGCTTGTTCAGCTAATCTGATTAGTTCCTCAAAAACGATAACAACAATTGTTTCCAATTTTATCATAACTTCTTTGGAGCATTTATTAAACTGGTGCCAACTAATACCTAAAAGACCTTCCTTACCCAAATTATCAGCAGCATTGCTTACAGAATTAACTAAATATGTAACACTAGTAGATGATTTGTATAACTGCGCATTAAATGCTTTTTCAACTATATTCACGGTTGATTCAGATATTGAATTAAGCTTCGTAATAAGTTCAAATTTTTGTTTTTCATCTAGTTGATTGATACATGTTTGAATAAATGGGATGTGGTATTGAATTTCATGATTAATTATTAAATCTGTGCTTTTGATAAGAATTTGTTTTACTACTTCTAACTGAGAACGTAATTCAAAATTGAATTCACTCACTAAGTAATTTTTTTCAAAAATATTTAGTCCATCTTTAAAATTTGTCTGATTATAAAAATATTTTTTGGTAAGAATTCTTTCTCGGTGACACCAATTGTTTCTCATTTTTTCAATCGCCTCAGATTCACATTGCTCTCCTAGACGACGAATTCTAAAAGTGCGCGCACTCAACTCGCCAATTTTTTCCCAGATTTCAAGGGTTGGTATTTCAACAATTCTTTGCTTGCTGTTCCAAACATCTTCAGCATGATACAAATTTTCAAAACATAACTGAATGCGGCTCTTGAGTTTAGTAGCTGAATCCTTAAGCTCTATGAAGCATGGTTCAACTGACTGTTTCAAAGTTGTAACAGCTTGCTTAATTTCTAGTGAACTCTGCTCATCCTTCAGCAGTGGTTCAACTGATTCGGTAATCCTTTGAAATGCAATCAAATATTCATTCATCCGTATAATTACTAAGAAAAATAGAAGTTATATAAACTACAATATTAAGTAATGTATTCTTTGAAACATTAACGGAATAAATATTATGATTTTTGTATTTCGCCCACAGCACATGATTGGTCTTGCCAATGGTACGCTAAAACAGGTAGTATCATCCTCAGGGATTCCACTGAGTATGGTTAGAGATACGGAAACAGGTAAAATTGTTGGTCATGCTGTTGGTGTGATCACGCAGCCATTTCTGGCTGTACCACAGATGATATTTGACAGTGTACAAATGATTCAAGTCCATAAAGGTTTTCAAAAAACCTATGAAAAACTAGATACAATTCAGTTATGTTTAAATACTCTCCAGAAGAATGTTGGTGTTCTACAAGCAACTACAGCTTTGATTGGTGTAGGAACTGTAGCAGGTGTAGCCTTATCAGCAGTAAACCTTTATCAAACATTGAAACTCAGAGAAGACATCAAACAACTTCGAGTCGAAGTTAAGGATGGATTTTTTGACTTGAAAAAAGCCCTAACAGATCAGGGGGCAGAAATTATCAAACGAATTGAGCAAGTGGCTCAAGATATTAACTTTAGGCAGCATCGTTTAGTCTTGATTCAAGCATACGGAAAGTTTCAGGCAGCGCTAAAGCTAATTAAAACTGCTTTGTATACAGAGCTAAGTATCAGAAACACTGACTTAGCAACTGCACGTCATATTTTAACAAATGCTTTAGCAGATTATAACAATCCACACTTGTTATCAGAAACTTCTGCGGCTGGGCATCTTCGTCGAGTGGAATGTGCTTGGTTGATTGATCAGGCGATCGTCTTAACATACCAGTTGCAGAACCAGTTTGCTGCTGTAAGCGATCGCCTGATCCAACTTCAAGATAAAATCCGTCAAGATTGCGTTTCTGTTATTGAACGGTGTGAATCTGAGGAAGAGCTAGATTTTTTATTTCCAGAAATTACTAGGATTTGCAAGCATGATTTAGTTTTGTTGGAATCCTGGCAAAACCACGTTGATTGGATACAAACTGTATCTCTACATGAACAGGATTTTTTCGCAAATTCAGATCTTCCATCTACTAATCTTTATCAAGATAATCAAGATTCCGCTATTGTTACCGAACCAAAAGAGTTATTACTATATGAGACTTTAAAGCAAAAATCTCATTATACATCTCTACATAATCAGCTTCAATTTATGATTAAGCCAGATTCGCGCAGAGATTACGAAGATTATATAACTCAGAAAGCAACAGCAACTGGCTATAAAGGATTGGTTGCCTCAAATTGGCAAGAAATACCTGATTTAACTGTTGCTAACCTATACCATTACTTGAAAGACAAAAATAAATAAAAGTAAGTACTGAGAAGGAATATTGAACTAAGCTGAGAAGATAGTATAAGGCATAATAAAAAAAGAACGTAATTATCCTCAACTTTTTGATGAGTAACCTACAAATAAAATTACCAACTGACACGTGGGTACCAGCAACTTGGAATGAATATCTTCAAATCATTGAAAATCCAGGATATGAAAAAGCCAAAGGCTACTACTACAATGGTAAAATGAGGATTGAAATGCCACCAGTAGGTAATGACCATTCACGAGATCACTCGATTGTTATCTATGCCGTACATTTGTTTGCCAGCATCAAAGATATTGATTTGAATGGAAACGATAATTGCACCTACCGGAAAACAGGCTATGACGATGCACAACCTGATGCGTCTTTTTACATTGGCAAAAATGCAGACGTCATCCCTTGGGGTACTTCCATTATTCACCTTGATAACTATCCAGCCCCAGATTTAGTCATTGAAGTTGCAAACACTTCTCTTGCTGATGATAAAGGAGACAAACGTCTGTTATATGAGGAATTAGGGGTAGGTGAATACTGGATTATAGATGTAAAAAACGTTCAAGTTCTTGCTTTTGCTGTAGAAAATGGTGGTAGCCGTAAAATTTCTCAATCTCAAGTTTTACCTGGGTTAGCAATTTCTCTTTTGCAAGATGCTTTTCGCCGTACTCGTGAAATGAATCATAGTAAGGTTGGCGCTTGGTTATTATCCCAATTTCAGCAGTAATTTAGCAGAACTCTAATGTAAGTTTTACCATGTAGAATCCACAATTGAAGATGAGTTATCACCCATTTAATTTACATAGAGTTAGGAGTAAGACGACTTGCTAGGAGTGGTTTTCTTGATTTTGAATTTTGCTTCGACTGCGCTCAGCAACCATGAATTTTGAATTTTGACGTCTCGGCTCATTTCGACTTCGCTCAATGTAAACCGCTCGACGTCAAAGCTGAGCGAAGTCGTTCGCGTAGCGTGTCCGGAGGACATAGCTTTGAATTTTGAATTGTTTCCCCCTGGCTTGTTGAACCAGGAGTATTCTGAGAAAAATAGACATCCGCTTACAACCGCTGTAGCAAGTTTAAACCGTGAGTATCAGTTCCACAAGTGTTCAAAAGACTATATTCATCAGCCAATTGTTGCACCTGCATCGATTCTCTAGCACTTGGTTTCCAAGGGTTGGGGTTGTTGTAGGCGTAAAAAGTTTCAACACCATCAATCCCGGCTTCTGCAGCAGCAGGAATTAATTCAAAGTGCGATCGCCTGTAACGAACTGGATGAGCGAGTACTGCTAACCCGCCTGCATTTTGAATTGCAGAAATCACGTTAGCTGCTTGATAGTCTTGCCCTGTGGTAACTCTTCTTTGAATGTAAGGTTTTATGCTGGGGTGTTCTGGCTCAAAAGCATAACCCAAAATATGAACTTCAATATTTAAAAGGTTGGCATTAATTTCTACGCCAGTCCACAGAATGGGAGCGTTTGCACCAGGGTTGTTCCACCTCCAGTTTTCTAACCAGCTTTGAGCTACCTGGTAGCCGCCTATACCATGATGATCGGTAATTGCAAGACCTTTTAAACCAATGGCGATCGCTTGTTCCATCAATGCGACCGGTTGCAACCTGCCATCGGAGTGGACAGTATGCATATGAAAGTTAAAATAGGTTGGGCAACTTTTTGCATCAATGGTCTGGAAGACTTGCTTTAATTCTTCTCTTGAAGTAAACTTCTCAACGATTTTGACAGTCATAACCCCCTCTTTTCCAAAATACGTAATTGATTTTAGACACAAAAACAAATGACACCAACAGCCCAGACTGCACCAGCACCGTTGTTAAGTGTTGGTTGCTACTTTCTGGGCATCATTGGCAAAATTTTTCAATATGTTAAAACTACGTTAGCAAATTTAAAGGCTAGCGATCATGCGTATTTTTGATTTGTTCTATAAGCGAAAGTCAGAAATGTTGCCTCAAATCTCCGTTTAATCAACATTTACTAACAACAGCAGAGATTAAGAAAATCTTAAAAATAGGACAAATCAACATATTTTCAGACAAAAAATAAAGATTTTATATTGTATAAATCTTGTCAGTTATATTGGTAATCCAATTAATTCACCCGAGCCAGTGATCACATTACCAATTGTAAAAGCTGTAACGTTTTGTAACTTCATATACGTTATGACTTGCTCTGCTTGATGGGGAGGTACTATTAATACAAATCCCACCCCCATGTTGAAAGTGTTATACATTGCTTGGGGACTAACAGAACCAGTTTCTGCCAACCACTGAAACACAGGTGGAATACACCAGCTTTGAGAGTTTATTTGCACAGCTTGATTTTTACCCAAACAACGGGGCAAGTTTTCTGGTAAACCTCCACCCGTGATGTGAGCCATACCGTGAATTTCTAACCCTGCTTGACGTGCACTCAGTACGGGTTTAACGTAAATACGCGTGGGTGAGAGGAAAACTTCTCCTAATGTTTTACCAGCAAATATTTCTAAACTATCACTCCAGGAAAATCCTTTTTCGCTGACAATTTTCCTGACTAAACTAAAGCCATTGCTATGTACACCAGCGCTAGGGAGTGCGATCGCCACATCTCCCACTTGTACTTGGGAACCGTCCAGCATTTGGCTTCTTTCGACAATCCCCACACAAAACCCAGCCAAGTCATACTCACCCGCTTGATAAAAACCGGGCATTTCTGCAGTTTCTCCTCCCAGCAAAGCGCAACCCGCCTGCTGACACCCAGAGGCGACACCTGCAACCACTTGAGTCAGCTGCTCTTTCTCTAACTGACCTGTTGCCAGATAATCTAAAAAGAATAGCGGTTCTGCGCCAGATGTCAGCACATCGTTGACGCACATGGCTACCAAATCAATCCCAACGCTGTTGTGACAGTTGAGAGCATGAGCGATTTTTAACTTAGTACCTACACCATCAGTTCCAGAAACCAAAACAGGTTCCTTATAACCACTTGGTAGTTGAAAGCAGCCACTAAAGCCACCCAGTCCACCAATAACTTCTGGTCTAAAAGTGCTGTGAACCAAATTACGAATTTGATTTACAAACTCTCGCCCAGCCTCAACGTCCACTCCTGCATCTTTGTAATCCATCAGTTAAAACATCGCGATCACTTCAAGTAGCTAAAGTTTACAGTCAATCGTCCAAAATGAGTCCAAAATTATTTACCAATGACTGATAACTTCAAAATACCTGATCTTCTATACCACGCCACCATTGCCCCAAGTTCATCAAATCTTGGTGAATGTCTGCTAACTGATGAAGATACTCACTGTCTGAAAGTGTTGCTCGACGTTCTTGAAGTTTCTTAAGTCGCAATTGCACCAATAGCCAAGGTTTGGTGATACTATCAGTTGCTTCCATGTATTGCGCTAGTTCAGTACTATCCATATGCCTTTTAAACTTGTAAATTTTGGGTAAATTTTGGGTAAATTTTGGATTAAGTTTTATTAAAGACAGCCAGGAAGCGTGTTTCCTGGCTCATAGTTTAAGTCTACTCAAGTAGACTTAAAACCAAGTGATCTAAAGAATTTAGTCTTCTTGAGAGGACTTGAGCTATTAGCCTAGGGTTTTAAACCCTAGGTGGTTGTTGACACTATGCAACACAAAGTTATCGGCAGACGAGTTTTGCCAGGTTATTTACCTGCTTTGGCGTACTGTTCGGCTACAAAGTCCCAGTTAATCAGCTCCTTTAGGAAAGTTTCCAGGTAATCCGGACGACGATTTTGGTAATCCAGATAGTAGGCGTGTTCCCAAACATCAGCGGTTAACAAGGGAGTTTGACCGTTTGTCATCGGGTTTGCAGCGTTTGGTGTTTTCACAACCTTCAGTTCACCCTTATCCACCACCAGCCAAGCGTAACCACTGCCAAACTGGGTTGCACCAGCTTCTTTGAATTGTTTTTTGAATTCATCTAAGCTACCAAAGCTGGCATTGATTTTTTCAGCGAGTTCCCCACTGGGTGTACCAGAGCCTTTTTTCAAGCCGTTCCAGTAGAAGGTGTGATTCCACACTTGAGCCGCATTGTTGAAGATACCAGTTTTCGATGAATCATTGGCAGTTGCCAAAATGATATCTTCCAATGACTTGTTGGCAAGTTCTGTATCTTGAACAAGTTTGTTGAGGTTATCAACGTAAGTCTTGTGATGCTTGTCGTGATGGAACTTTAGTGTGTCACTTGAAATCAATGGAGACAGAGCGTCGTAATCGTATGGTAGTGGGGGAAGTTCAAATGTCATCGTGTCAATCCTCTCTTAAGGGTATTTTAGTTTAGAGCTTATGGGGTAGCTTTGGAAAAACGTACCCGTACTAAGCACTTCTCACAGCTTGGCACTGTGTGATAAAACTTAAACAGTTTGATTCTACTAATAAATGTGGCCTCAATAGCCTCATGCATAAGTAGGATATGTTCGAGATTGCGAATCGCCCCCAGGAACAGTCAACGTTTCCTAATGACTGGAAGCTTCTAAAAAGTGACGTTAGAATCACAAACAAGGTTTGAATCAGAAAGATAACAACTATGAAGACTGCTGAAAAATTGGCTGCGGGTTGGCTACTGACACTCGGATTCATGTTTTTGTCGCTATCAGCCTCTGCTGTAATGCAGAAAAATGCTATGGACAGGCGTATCGAACCAAGTCTAAGACAGGTTATCGCTCTTAATGATTTTCGTAATCAGGATGCCGTTAATGTACTTGATAATACTGCTTTGAATGGTCTAATTTTCGGCGTTCCTACCTCAGTGTTAGGAGTATGGTTAGCATTGGGCGTATATCGTAAAAGTCGGGATGAGAGGAAGGCGATTAAGGAACAGACAACTGACCAGCTGCAATCCACCTTCTATCGTATGATTCAAGAAAATAATGGGCGTATTACTCTTGTGAGCTTTGCAATGCAGTTACAATTGCCACCAGCAACTGCAAAGCAATATTTAGACGATCAAGCTAAAGTATTTAATGCTAATTTTAAAGTAAACGAAGAAGGGGGAGTCTCTTACCATTTTGATGTTTAAAGAACAAATTGGCTCAAGAGTGTAACTCATGGCACGAATTTTTTTGTGTTTAGCAGCAATCTTAGCTGGTTTATCAGTTGCAGCAGGTGCATTTGGTTCCCATGCATTGCGTGAGAAAATCAGTGATCGCTCCCTAGAAATTTTTGAAGTCGGCGCTCGTTATCAGATGTATCATGCCTTAGCACTGCTAGTGGTGGCACTACTCCTCAGTCGCATCGAGTCACCTCCAGCTACTATGATCGCAAGCGGATGGCTGTTCATCATTGGTATTGTCATCTTTTCAGGGAGCTTATATGCTTTGAGCTTAAGCGGTGTTAAATCTTTAGGAGCGATCGCCCCACTGGGAGGAGCGGCGTTTCTTGCAGGTTGGGGCGCTTTAGCATTTGCTGCTTGGAGTTTGAAGTAATCAAAGGTTCGCCGATTTTTTTTGAGAGTTAGGAAAATCGATAAATCTAGTTTTCATCAGGGTTTGAGATATGCGACGTCATATTACTCTTGAAAGAATACCTTGGTTTAGAACTTGATAGCTTCTTCACGCTGTCCTGCTCATTCTTTCGTTCCGTACTTTTTCTCAGTCCCTAGAAAATGAGCGATCGCTGACTTAATCTATGCTCAAACAAAAAACGAAACGTTCCTTAGCGTTTCGTTTTTTGTCAATCTGGGTGTTCGGTAGTCGGTCAATTCAATCTTCATACTGTCCACTCCTTGACTGTGACACCAAAGTATGAGTGCAAGTTAATGTTAATTTATGTAAACTAAAGTAGTGGGGAATACAATTTTTGCAGTCTGAGGAGGAAGACGGTGACTATAGCAGGAATTCATCTACCATTCCGGAGATTCTCACTATAAAAACTTAATCTGTTCTACACAAGCAAATATCCTAATTATGTGCCGATTACTTGGTTACCTCGGTTCACCTGTTTCTTTGGAAACTCTGTTGTACAAGCCTGAACACTCGCTTATCGTTCAAAGCGATCAACCCCGTGAAATGCTATCTGAGGAGGTGAATGTTGATGGCTTTGGTGTTGGTTGGTATGATTCTCAAAAAGAAACTGAACCATTTACTTACAAAAGTACACTGCCGATTCGGAATGAAATTAATCTGCCAAACCTCAGTCGTTACGTTGAGTCAGAGTGTGTGCTAGCTTATGTTCGCAGCGTTACATCTGGTCAAGTACTGGATATAAGTAACTGTCAACCCTGTGACTACCAGCGTCTGCTTTTCATTCATAATGGTGCAATTGACAACTTTCGGCAGACACTCTACAGACCTATACGCAAGGTGTTAAGCGATAAAATTTACCAATGGATAGAAGGAACGACAGATTCAGAACATATTTTTGCTTTGCTGCTAAACCACTGGGAAGCTAACCCTGGTAAAAGCCTAGAGCAGGCTTTACATGTAACGTTGCTTGAGCTTCAACAGTTAGCGCAAAATTATCAAACCAATATTTCAGCTAATGTAGTCATCAGTGACGGACATCGCCTCATTGCTTCGCGCTTTAGCACAAAATCACCTGCTCCTTCGCTGTACACGATAGCTGATGATCCAAATTTCCCTAAATCTGTAATCATTGCGTCAGAACCAATGTTTGCAGGAAATTGGATTTCATGCCCTGAGAATAGCATCATCAGTGTGGGGCAAGACTGTGATATCAGAATTGAGCAGATCTAGTAGCGCTGTTGCGATCGTCAAAAGTGAGCCAGCTTAGAACGCTTGTCACCTGCGGCGGGAAACCCGTCTGCATGGCTAGCGTTCGTCTTGGGGGTCATTCAATATCCAAGAAAAATCGGAATTATATCTGGGTTGCAAACTACTGGAGATACCTGAGTTAATTAGCGCTTTGCAAAGCACAGGACTATTGCGACGTGTAGTGTATGTAGCTAATTAATATAGCTGGAAGCAACGTAGTTTAAACAGTAGAATTCCTCAGCATAGACAAAAGATGCGGGTGCTAATCCCCTCGTTACTATCGTATTGTAAAGTTCTATTTACTGCCATAAAATAAACAGTATTTATACTGAACTCATGTTGTTAGTACGATGATAATAATATATGAGTTGTGTAAAATTTAGCATATTACTGACAGTATGAACTGCAAAATTCTCAACAGTGCAGCGGAAATCTTCGAGGCTTTCAACGCTTGCAAGAATCCAGGGGAAGAGATTGATCTATTTGAGTGTTTGGCAACTCACCCTGAGGCACCTATAGTAGCATTTGTAGAGATACTGCAAAAAATAAAACTAGAGCCTATATTGGCACTTACGTTACAGGCTTTTGGGAAGATTACTGATGCTGATGTGAAGCTGCGGTTGAAGCAAAGTGATGATTTGCTGATCATGCTGAGTGAACAGGCGCGTTCTGGTTCGACAGACTTGATTCGCTGGGCTGCGGCGACAACGATTGATAAATTAGGATTTGATCTCACCGTAGTATCTCAACATCTTTCAGAGGAACCCGGAAGTATTGCCCAGAAGATAATGCAGTCTAAGATTAAAAGATTTGCTGACCAAAATCTTATAGAAAGTCATGATTATGATGAGTTTTTACGTTTCTGGATTTATGGATATTGGTACAAACTCAAGGAATTGACTCTAGATTATGAGTTTTGGACATTAAAGAAGGAATGGGAGTCTAAAAAAGAAAGAGGATGGCAAGATTCACATGACTCTCAAAAGATTCAGCGTCTCAATAAATTTTCAGTTTGTTGGGAGGTAATGAATGCTCTTAGTTTGAGGGGATTAAATCAGGTGAACTTGGCACTAAAAAAAGCTGAAGATTGTGGAGAAAAGGCTTCAGATATTGATGAAAATGAGGTATTTGAAGGCATTGCCCAAGTTTTGTCAACTTATCAATTGACTGAATTTAGTAGTGACAGTGATTTGCAAGTTTTAATGGAGACTCAATTTCACTGTTTGGAAAGTAATAATAAAACAACTCGCTTACTTGCGGCTCGAAAAATCCTGACTTTGGAAAACACTTGTTTAGATAAAATCCGAGATGAACAACTACAAATTTTCCATTCAACAGAAGCTTTGATGGAAATAGAAACATACAATATTACTCGTAAAACTACCTATAAAAAATTAGAAATATTGTCCGAAAATATAGATTTTTTAGAAAAACAACTGAAGCGAAACAAAGTACTGGGTGAACTTTCTCAGATGAAGTTGCTAGTTTTAGACGAAATGAGTAAGAGAAAAAGTCAATTTGCTGCAGCTAAACTTTCCTGTGAAAATTTCCGAAAAAGTATTCATGTGGAGATTGATAAATGTTTGAAAAAAATTCAATCAATCAGTACAGAAATTTATGAAAAAGTATTTGATGAAGTACAACTTGGTCAACTGCCTGATATTAGTGTTGATCATGAACACGGACTTATCTTATTTGAAGATTATAAAAATCTATTGGCAGAAAAGTTATCAATAGCCTCTTCTGTTCATAAACAAGTGTTGACGTTTTATTCTCAATTAGAAAAATGTCAAAACCATCATGAGACAATTCAAAACAATTTAACGTTAATAAAATCTATAAATTATAGAGTTTATGGATATTTAGCTTTAAAAGACGACTTAATTGAAATTCAATTGCCAAGTCGTATCACTTATCAAAACTATACACAATTGAGTTTGCTTGAGCAATATTCGACTTATTTAAAAAATAAGTTAAATCAACTTAGAGATGAAGTAGTTTGTCGTTACGAAAGAATAATCCCAAGTCAATTATCACCTCTTGATACAGAAATAAAAAAAGCAAAGATAAAAATGGAGGCAGCTAAGAATATCGCCGATAAGATTAATAATTTTTCTAAAATATTATGCCTCTATCTAATTTCTCTTCTTCTGCTACCGTGGACGCTAACCATGATGGTTCCTGTTGGGTTACTTATAGGTATTGTGAAGATATTTTTTGGTGAGGCAGGAGAGAATCTAACTCGGATTTTGGGTTTGATTGCTGCTCCTGGTATGTTAATTTATCTGGGAATTGAAAAAATAATATATAAACTCATTCAACAGTATGAAAAAAGATTAGAGTATCAAAGGATATTAAGATATGAGAAACTCGAAAGTTTGAAAGATGAGGAAAGGCAGATACTAAATTTATTATCTATTTGAATCCCCAAGTCTTGGCTCTTGGCGCGATAGCTAGCCCCTTAGGGGGCGCTGCGCAAACGCTGCTGCGCTCCGCGCAGATCGCTTTGCCTACCTTATTGCCTAAAGTCCCCCCACCGCCGCCTCAAAGTCGTCTGGTGTATGCACGACCGGAGAATAAATAGGACACGGAAATTTTAATTGCTGCCAAAATGATATAATAACCGTGCCTGTACAAGACGTAAAAACCAACCCCAAGATTTGAAAAAGTAGACGCCCTTCTCACCAATAGACGTGGTCAAGGAAATATAACTCCGCGCTTGTCGTAAGATGGGGCTATGCAGAAAGGATGTCTGACAAGTGCTATGGACGCAATTTTTATTCCGCAGCTTACAAAAGCGCCGCAAGCAACAGAGGAAGTTCAAGTTAAAGAGTTTCTACCTGGTTTAGAAACTCTGACACCAGTTAAAGGTCGCATCCGCGTCCAGCATTGTGGGAATTACTTAGAAATACGTTCTCAAGCAGAAACAATCATCACTTGTACCTGTAGTCGATGCTTGCAAAACTACAATCATCGTTTAACTATTGATACAAAGGAAATCATTTGGCTAGATGAAGCCGCAAACGTTGATGATCTACCGCTAGAACGCGAAATCGCTTTTGATGATTTAGTAGAAACTTTATCACCCCAAGGGTATTTTGACCCTGGTACATGGCTGTATGAGCAAATATGCTTGGAATTGCCTCAGCAACAGTTGTGTGATGCCAATTGTTTAGGCATTCAACCAACCGCCCAGAGCAAATCTGATAAGCGTGTTGACAGGCGTTGGGCTTCTTTGGAAGGTTTTAAAAACCAATTTCCGGGAGCGTAGTTTGATAAGTTTGTAGTGGGCGCTTTTGTCTGAAAGCGTCTACTGCAAAGTAGGAAAATTTAATCGCTCATTTTGGCAAACTAGTTTAGTTTCATGTAAGTTTCATAATTTTTTCACTGATTTGTTCTGTTGTTTCGCACTGCTGACTGGTCTAAACTCCAGAAGCGAGTTGTTGGAGAAATTGTTCACAGCGATGGTTCTTCTTTGCCCAGAGGGGTTTTTTGAAGGAAACCCCTCTGGGCAAATCGGAGATTTGGGGCAAAGTCGCTGAGTCCTCCGGACACGCGCAAGGGACGCTTGGTTGGGGCTTAGCGTGATCGCTTTGAGAATTTTCACTCTGAAAAATTTAAGATGTAATATGATAGATGGCAGCACAGTCAAGCTTGCCAGACGATGCTCTGCTGCCTCAACCCCGATTGCCCGCAACCTCTAAATCCTGAACAGATAATCCATTGCCAGAGTTGTGGTGCGCTACTCATACCGCTTTTGAGAGGTCACTATCGTATAACTCAGGTACTTTCAGATGAAGGTGGGTTTGGTAGAACCTACTTGGCAAAAGACATAGATAAGCTCAATGAACGCTGTGTCGTCAAGCAACTAGCACCAAAAGTCCAGGGGACGTGGGCTTTGAAAAAGGCGATTGAGTCATTCCAACAAGAGGCGCAGCGATTGCAAGAACTCGGAAAAAATTCGCAGATTCCTACCTTGTTGGCTTACTTTGAGGAAGATAATTATTTGTATTTAGTCCAAGAGTTTATTGATGGGCAAACTTTGCTCAAAGACTTGCGACAACACGGAATATATCATGAAGCAAAAATTCGCCAAGGTTTACTCGATTTGCTGCCTGTTCTCAAGTTTATTCATGAGCGTGGGGTGATTCACCGGGATATTAAGCCACAAAATATTATGCGCCGTCAAAGTGATGGCAAGTTAGTACTCATTGATTTTGGTGCCTCAAAGCAACTAAGCGCAACAGTACGGACTAAACCGGGGACGACTATTGGTACACGCGGCTATAGTCCTCTCGAACAATTGCAGGATGGTGAAGCTCATCCTGCAAGCGATTTGTTTAGCTTAGGGGCTACGTGTTTTCATTTAATGTCTGGTGTTTCACCAGGTACTCTTTGGGCAGAAAATGGCTATAGCTGGGTTACTTCTTGGCAGCAATATTTGAAATGTTCGATAAGTGCAGATTTAGCAAAAGTTTTGGATAAGCTTCTCAAAAAAGACATTAATGAGCGTTATCAGTCTGCGGATGAAGTCCTCAAAGACTTGGAACCTCGGCCACCATCCCCACAGCCACCTAGACTGAAAAACAGACTTTTAGCAGGTGCTGGTATTGTGTTGTTAGGATTTGGGGGATTTTGTTACATAAACAATTTCGAGATCCTAAATCTGATAGCGCAAAACAATTTCTTGATGAAAACCCTCAATGGGCATTCCAATGTGGTGACTTCTGTTGCTGTTAGTTCGATTCCCCCTGACTCCCCGCTTTATAAGGGGGGACTGGGGGGGATTGTTGCCAGCGGCAGTTTTGACACAACACTCAAACTGTGGAATTTGTCAACTAGAAAGGAAATTTTCACACTTGAGGGCAATGCTGGTTCAGTTTATTCCGTCGCTACCAGTCCGGATGGTCGTACTGTAGCTAGTGGCAATGGTGACAAAACAATTAAACTATGGAATCTCTTCACTGGACAACAAATTTATACCCTTTATGGACATTCGAGTTCGGTTGAATCCGTTGCCATTAGTCCGGATAGCAAAATGCTTGCAAGTGGCAGTTTTGACGGTAGCATCAAACTATGGGATCTGCCATCGGGAAGGGAAATTGCTACCCTAAAGGAACATTCTGCTGCAGTGAAATCTGTTGCCTTTAGTCCTGATGGACAAATTCTTGCCAGTGGCAGTGAAGACAATACTATCAAACTATGGAATTTAAAAAATAAACAGCTGATCAGAACTTTAAAAGGACATTCTCAACCAATTAGATCTGTGGCTATTAGTCCTATTCGTTCTGACTTGCGGAGTTTGGGAGGACGACTTGGAGGAATTCTTGCCAGTAGCAGTGCTGACGACACTATCAAACTATGGGATTTAGGAACCGGACAGGAAATCTACACCTTTAAGGGACATTCTTTCTCAGTTAATTCTGTGGCTTTTACTTCAGATGGCAAAACCCTGGCAAGTGGTAGTAGTGACCATACCATCAAACTGTGGGATGTGGCAACGAAAAGAGAAATTCTTACCCTCCGGGGACATTCTAAAGAAGTTACTTCCGTTGCCTTTAGTCCCGATAATAACACCCTTGTGAGTGGTTGCACTGACGGGACTATTAATCTTTGGCGGGTGGTTCGGTAATCAGACATCCTTTAGGACAACGCTATAAGGTTTTTTTCCGAATTCTTCTTGTTGAATGCGTCGTTTTTGACTAGCCCCGGCAATTTTTAAAGCAACAGACTGTACTTGATGGTACAGTTTGCGTGGCATTAGCCAGAGAAAATAAGCTGCTGCGAGAGTGATAATTGTACGGTGTGGTTCTTCTAGTATAATTCGCCAGTGGGTAGAGAGCGATCGCACGGCAAACTCCACAGCTGTTGAACCAGCTTCTAAAGTGACTGCTCTTCGGGCTAAATGGCGTAGTTGGTAAGCCATCGCGATTTTTTCCAACTCAGCCATTGATGCTGCAGGTACGTAGGCGCGTGCTTTTTCCAGCATTGTTTCCCAAGAACTTAACTTTTTCACCAGTTGAGCCGAAAATCCCTGGGAATTTATTCGGTAAAGCGTCAAGGCTTCTGGAATTCCTTCTATAAGCCATTTCGTTTTCATCGCTATCCGCAGCCAAAGTTCCACATCTTCTGAAGGGTGGAGTTGGCGATCATCATCAAAATAAAAGTTTTCTACCACTCCATAAAGATTATCTTGGAATGCGATATCTTCAAAAACCTGACGCCGAATCACGGGTACTGATCCATTTCCAATGGGAGTCCGACAAAGTATATCAAGTGGAGTAATTTCCTTGAGCTTGGTTATCTGATAAATACCCAAAGGCTTCCCCGCTTCATCGATTAAAGAAGAGCGACAAAAACTCACCCCCACTGCTGGTGACTTCTTTAAATGTTCAACATGTTTTTCTAACTTTTCTGGAACCCATAAGTCATCTGCATCTAAAAAAGCCAAATATTCCCCTTGAGCATGACGAATACCAACATTTCGAGCCGCCGCGACTCCCCGGTTTTCCTGACGGATGATTTTGATTCTATTGTCTGTAAATTGCTGGAAAATTTCTATGCTTTTATCTGGGGAACCATCGTCAATAATGAGCAACTCAAAATTTGTATAGGTTTGCTCAAGAACTGATTGTATTGTTGCTGCTACATATTTCTCAACTTTGTAAACTGGAATGATCACAGAAATTTTTTTCATAGAAGCCCCTAATCTTTCTTAGTTTTTGGGAAAACATAACGTGTTGCCCACAATGTAAACAGAGGTAAAAACACAATATGAACTAATAAAACAGATATTGCTACAACAATTATTTGCCAGTGCTCTCCTAGATGAACTGATAACACAGATGTATCTACACCCAGAAATGGTAAGTTCACTCCTATCAGGATTGTCATACTAAATAGGAAAGTGAATATGATATTCCAATATAAATCTAAATGAGGTTTACCAACAGCTATAAGCAATTGGGATGCTGCGTCTGCAAAAGGTCGTGGAATTGCCGATAGGCAAATGAGAATAACAATGGGGATAGCAGGCACCCATTTCTTACCAAAAACAATTGGTACATAAATATGAGCTAAACTAGATTGGAGTATCACAAAAGGGATAATAGTAGCGCGAATAGTTTTCAGACTACTAAAATAGGATTTTTTCAATTCAGACAATTCTGAGCGAACTCCACATAAATGAGGTAAAATTGCTGAGTTAATAGCATTAATAATACTTAAACTTATTCCTAATCCTGCGTTAAAACCAAAGAAGTATAACCCTAATTCCTGAATTCCATATTCAGGGACTCCCTGCTTTACAACAAACCGACCAACTAACAGATAATCTAAGTTATTTCTTAGTGTTCTTAACAAGGAGACCCCTAAAATATTTTTACCAAACTTAAAAATCTGACTCCAACTTTTGGTGGTAAATCCTGTGTTGACACGCCAAGACTGTGCTCTGTAGTATATTAAGGGTTCAAGAGGCGAAATTAATATTGAAGGCAACACCAACGACCATACACCCATACCTAAGACAGCAAAAATTGCAGTCAGTATACTTCCAGTAAAGTTTTGAGCACTATTCGCAATTGCTATTACTTTCAGACGATTTTCTCTTTGTATCAGAGTTTTTTGTATTGTAGATAAAGGCCAAATTAAATAAGCTATACCTGAGACAATGATTGGCAAAATCAGATTTGGACTTTTATAAAACCAAGCTATGGGAAAAGCTGCAATAGACTGAATAACAAAAAGACTAAAAAAAACGACCCAACTTAACCAGTATGCAGAGTTACACAAATCCTCTAGTTCTTCTTCTTCAGCCTGAATAATTTTTGCACTTATACCGATGTCAGCAAACGTGAGTGAAAACTCACGTACTGTCATGATAATCGCACCCAAACCATAGTCATGGCGATTTAAATATCGAGCAATGATCACAACTAATCCCAAGCGCAAGACTCTGTAGATAATCTCTGAAATACTCAACCAGCCAACATTTCGGATGAATTGACCGGAGAATTTTTTCTTAATAATGTTTATTACAGGATGAATTGATCTCATTACTATCTTTTAGACAACTAACGAGTGACGAAAATATCACTGTCTATTACTAGCTACCGTTCAATGGTATCAGCTACTATGCCCAAAACTGGAACTTGACCAGTTTTTAATTCTTCCAGGGCTTGGTGTAAAGAAGGACGAACTGTTTTACCTAGTCCTGCAACCATTAAAACTCCATCAACACGATTTGCTAAGATGCTTGTGTCTAAAAGTCCCATAATATGTGGTGCGTCATACACAATTAAATCATAGTTTGCATGGGCTTCCTTCACGAAATTTTCCATTCTTTGAGATGAAAATAGCTTTGTGGGATTTTGTGGTGCATCACCAGCTGTGATTACAAAAAGATTTTCTTCTCTGGGTGCTTGTCCAACAACATCATTTAAATCTATACCTAGAAAAAGTATCTCGCTAAGTCCTTTGATGTTAACTAAACCTAATGCATGATGAACTTGAGGATGACGTAAATTAGCATCTACTAATAGCACTTTTTGACCTGCTTGAGCTGCTATCTTTGCTAAATTGACTGCTACTGTAGATTTGCCATCGCCACTTGTCGCTGATGTGACGACTATCGAGTGGATAGAAGCTTGTGATTTGAGAGAGTTTATTCTGTTAAAAAGAGAGCAGAAAGCTTCGGTAAAAGCAGTTGTTTGATACTCCTGAGTGTTTGCTTTTACCTGTGGAACAAATTGATGTTTTCCTTTTTGATTTGCATAAGCGAGTTCTTTATCTCTGACAGAAGTCGGATGTCTTAATTCTTTGTGGAAAGGAACCACCGCAAAAACTGGTAGTTTAGTTGTACGTTTGATTTCTTCAGGATCGCGAAAGACATTTTGCAAATTCTCCAGAACCAAAGCAGCCAGACTTCCCAAGAGTAAACCTCCAACAACTCCTAAGGCAATGTTACGCTCACCATTGAGTCCAACTGGTATAAGATGCCCTTTTTTATCACGAGGGAGTGTGGGAGGCGTAATCACTTCCCAAGGAATATCCTGTTGAGCAGCATCTACCCGCAGTGCTTCTCGCTTAGCTAAAATCTGGTTGAGGGTGTCGGTAGAAACTTGCAAATCCCTTTGCAAATTGGCGTACTGACGTGAAAGGGCAGGATATTCCTGAATTTGTTGATTCAGCTGCACTGTTGCTTCTTTATTAGCTTGGAGGCTACTTTCTAACGCCTGAATTTGGTTAGCGCTATCAGCTAGTTGTTTGATCAGGTCACGCCGAACCGAGTTTTGATAAACTCCTACTTGGGAGTTATCCCTCCCCTGATTTCTACCTAATGCCTGTTTTGCTTCTTGCTGTACTAAAGGTAAGAGTTTGCGTTGCTGTTCGCGCAAACTCCGCATGACTGGGTTGTTGTCAGTGAGGCGGGTTGACTCTGCAGCAATTTTTGTTTCTACCTCTTGCAGACGAGTCAGGACTTGCTGATATTGAGGTGATTCACTCAATGCTGATGAGGCGATCGCACTATTCTCTGACATTTGCAACTGCTTTTGCAAAGAAGCAGAAAGTGAGCGAGTCTCAGCTAAGCTTCTTTCGGTTTCTATGCGCTGTGTTTTTAGTTCATCAGCTCTGTTGAGCAATTGTTGCCCCTGAAGTTCCGGGTTGAGCATATTATACTTCTTTTGGAACACTTGCATTTGTCCTTGAAGTGTATTCACCCGGAGATGTCTTTTGGGAATCTGCTGTTCAACAAATTTTATTCCCTGACGTAAGTTCGTCTGCTGTTGTTCTTTACTATAGTTTTGATATGCTTGTGATACCTCCTCTAAAACATACTGGACTTTTTGTGGGCTGGATTCTCGATACCGAACCTCCACGACTCTTGATAGGTCTTTGCCTTTACCAATCCGACTAATATGTAACGTGCCAACTCGTTCAGGAGACACTTTACCCGACGCATCACTCGCAACAAGTTGATCGTAGGTAATGTCTGGATAGCGCGTTTTCAAGTCTTTCACTACTGGATCTATCAGCTTTGGACTTTTCAAAACCTCCATTAAAGCCTGATAATCCATTTCGGTTTTATTCTGTTTGGTGATTTCGTTGATATTTTGCTTTAAAGTTTCCGATAGTAAAACCAGTAACTCACTATCAGCACTTTTTAATGGTTCAACTAATATCTGAAACTTCCCTTCATATTTTGGAGTTCGAGTTGCTGTCCACGCAATAGCCACTGTCGTCAAAATCACTGTCGTACTAGCAATCAAACCTAAGCGACGACGCAATACAGGGAAAATTTGATTTGAACCCGTATTTTCTTGTTCACCTTCTGGTCTTCTCCATAATAAATACGGTTCTTTCAAGACAGTATTGGAATTTCTCAAGTACTGCAAGCTTTGTTCCTTAGTTGGCATTGGTTTTCCCATTTCAATATATTAGATACACGATTTTGTCAATCTATCTTTTTAGATACTGAATTCTAGCCAACTTGCCAGAAACACAAACGCAATAAGTATTTGCAATGGTGTTGCATTTGCAACAACTAATTCTAGCGTGAGTATGGTACGGCTAACATCCAACAAGGCGATGCGGTTACAGACTCTGCACCCGTTAGTTATCTTTGCGCAGAGTACTCCCTGAACTTTAAGAATAAATCATATCAGATTTTTGCTAGTTTCAGTATCCTCTAACATACCCTCCTACGTATATATTATGCTCTCCTTTACATAAAATTTATAAAAAGGTTTTTTTCAATAAAGATAAAGTAAAGTCGAAAGTTATGACTGAATCAAAAATGACTTATGCGGACATAATGATACGAAAGTTGAATAAAATAATCTTTATACGATAAATGTATTTAAGACCTTTGTTCAAATTAAGCATCACTTTTTTTGTTCAACAAATTTTATTGAGACGGCTAACAAATTATTGCAAATAGAGTAGCCATGCACAGATTCTCAAGGCTAGCCGAAAAGGTATTTGTTGTATTGACTCTGTTTTTTTCAACAACTGCCTTGATACCTATTCTTATAGAAAAAGAAGATTCTGTAGATGCGAGCCAAGATCCATACACTCCAATCCTTTTTATGGGAATCTATATCGTGACTCTGTTCTTGGTTATGAAAAACTGGAAAAGTTTTTTGTACGTTGCACAGAGGGACATTTGGATCTGGTTACTGGTAGGAATTGCATTAGCATCCGTGTTGTGGACAGTAGCACCAGATATTACGCCACGTCGTAGTGTACTTTTTTTGGGGACAACTGGATTTGGAGTATACTTAGCTACGCGTTACACGATGAGGGAGCAACTAGAATTACTCGCTTGGATGTTCGGCTTAATAATATTACTAAGCTTTGTGTTTGCCATAGCACTCCCATCTTATGGTTTAATGACCTTTCAGGAAAAAGGTATTCACGCGGGAGCTTGGCGAGGTGTCATAACGCACAAAAACACCTTGGGTCGTCTGATGAATGTCAGCACCATAGTCTTTCTGTTACTCTGTCTTGACAACTCGCTTTCTCAACAGAAATATAAATGGCTTTCGTGGCTTGGTTTTGTTTTATCAGTGGTTTTAATCATTCTTTCAACCTCAAAAACAGCTTTGATTGTTCTTCTGACTTTGACAATTATTTTGCCACTATATAAGGCTTTGCGAGGTAATTATAATCAAATAGTCCCTTTAGTTATAACTGTGGTTCTTGTGGTAGGAACTACAGCGACTTTGCTATTAGATAATTTACCACTTATCGCGACTGCATTGGGTAAGGATTTGACACTCACAGGACGCACAGATATTTGGGGAGTAATGCTTGAGCTAATTTGGGAACGCCCTTTATTAGGCTACGGTTTTAATGCTGTTTGGCAAAGCTGGGATAATGAGGTGACAGCCTACCTTTGGCGCACTTTGGAATGGGAATCTCCTTATGGTCACAATGGTTTTATGGATTTATTGGCAGAATTAGGGATACTAGGGTTAATAGTTTTTGCAATCAGCTATATAACCGCTTGCATAAAAGGAGTTATGTGGTTACGGTTAACAAAAATGGTAGAGGGATTATTTCCTTTAATGTATCTGACATTTTTATTTATGTCTAACATCACAGAAAGTAATCTTGTAGTAACTAACAATATTTTTTGGATATTATACGTATCAATCATTTTTTCAATGGCTGTGGAATCGGAACAAGCGAAGCTCTATAAATATGAAAGTTCTTATATAAATAATGAAGAATGGATTGAGATAGAAGCATCAAGTAAACAAGATTTCTAGTTGAGGTAAGAGAATGTTAATTTCTGTGTGCGTGTCAACATACCAACGTCCTGAAGGATTAAAACGTTTACTCGATGGTCTCAATCAGTTAACTTTTAGTAAGTGTGAAACTCCAAATTTAGAGGTGATTGTTGTTGACAATGACTCAACTGGTTCTGCTAGTGCTCTTTGCTCTGTTAAAGAGAAGAATTTCAATGGAGTATTGAAATACTCCATTGAACCTACTCGTGGCATTTCTAACAGTCGAAATAAAGCTCTTGCTTGTATTAACAAAGATACTAACTTTGTTGCTTTTATCGATGATGACGAGGTTCCTGCATCATCATGGCTCGATGAGCTTTTATTTGTTCAGCAGAAATTGGATGCAGATGTCGTCACTGGACCAGTTTTTCCCCATTTTACAGAGACAGACGTTCCTAATTGGGTTCTCAAAGGAAAGTTTTTTGAGCCGACGCATTTTCCTACAGGTCATCCACTTAAAGTTGCTTTCACGAATAATGTGCTCATCCGCTTTGAGATCTTAAGGCAAATACACATAATGTTTGACGAGCGTTTTGCTCTGAGTGGTGGAGAAGATTCGCACTTTTTCATGCGCTTGTCTCGGGCAGGATACAAGATCGTGTGGGCAGATACGGCTTTAGTTTACGAGTGGATACCCCAAAACCGTACTAAGATGAAATGGATTCTTCGGCGAGGTTATCGTTGTTGGAGTACACAAAGTTTATGCGAGCGAGAACTATATCCTTCCATTATGGTTCTCAGCATACGTGCCTGTAAAGGAATCGGATTAATTAGTCAAGGATTCTGCCTTCTTCTTCCTTCTTTAGTGTTAGGACAACACGCAATTGTGAAAGCATTACTACATATTTGTAGAGGAACAGGTACACTTGCAGGTCTTGCTGGAGTCCGTTACCAAGAGTACAAAGTCATTAGTGGAATACAGAATGACCGCAAACCCAGTACAAGTTTTCGTAGCGGTTGCTGAAAAATTATAAAAGTTTGCTAGTACGTTTAGTTTAACTATTAGTCTGAAATCTATATTTAGATGAGGATGCACTCGCATAAGCATTAAGACAACGCTCAAAATTATTGACGAATGTTCCTTATGCAATCAATTCAATTTATTTCACAAAGCTGATTTCGCAAAGTCGGGTGTCTGAAAATATCATTTCATGATTCTAACCGCCTCGGTAAAGAGGTTGTCAAAATATCGATAAGCTTAATGAGAGTAATTAATAATGAAGGTAATTTTGCTTAATAACTATAGCATGACTGCTCAGTGGGAAAAGTGGAAAGAAGAAAATTATGAGTATCCAAGTCATCATCTTTGGGGAGCGACAACATTACCGAAACATGGTATTGATGTTGAGCTTATGCCTTATGAAAAGTTTGATTTTTTAAAAAAGATTAGTGAAAAAGTAAAAATATTAGGAGACTTAGATCAGCAACTTAGATTACTTTTTGGAAAATACGATTACGATATTATTTACTCGGGAAATCAAGGATCTACATACTTCCTCGCAATTTTACGCGCTATAAAAATTTTAAGAAAACCAGTTGTTACTGTACAACATCAATCATTTAAAAAAAGTATTTGGAGTCTATTATTTATAAAAATAATTTTATCTTCCTATGATCGGCTTTTTTGCTTAAGTAATGGACTAAGAGAGCACCTTATAAAAGAGTTCAATGTACCAGAAAATAAAGTTTCTTTGTTAGAATGGGGCATTGATTTACCTTGTTATGACAAGATAAAAATGAAGAACACAGTTGACACAATAAAAGAGGAAGAAAATAGTTTTATTTTGAGCGCGGGTAGAACATACAGAGACTACAAAAGCCTAATAAAAGGTTTCAAAAATATCAGTTATCCCTTAAGGATATATAGCCCTGAAGAGCCTTTTTTTAAAAACAATTCGGAGATGAAGTCAAACGTAAAAATTGTCACAGATTACGTATCATGGCGAGAAATATTAACTGAACATGCCAAAGCTTATGCAATTGCTATACCTCTAGATACAACCCAGCCTAAATCATATATTAATGTGCTTGGAGTGACTAGTCTTCTAGATGCAATGGGTATGGGAAAAGCAGTTGTCATGACGAGAACTATAGAGCCTTGCATTGATATTGAAAAAGAAGGAATTGGAATTTTTGTTGAACCAGGAGACGAGAAAGGATGGGAACAGGCAATATCCTATTTATTGGAACATCCAGATGAAACTCGGGAGATGGGAAACAGAGCTCGACGTTTATGTGAGGAAAAATATAACTTAGAAGTTTTTACATCAAAATTATCTAAACTTTTGAAAGATGCTTTGAGATAGCAAGTCTTGTACACGGAGAGTCATTTATACTATAAAGAATTTTGACATAGGGATTCTCAATTTATATGCATTGGACAATTGCAGCACCGTTTATAAACCAACAGAACCTCGTGAACGAGCATTGGTTAACACGAAATGTTCCTGGCGATCGCCACCAGTTCCATATCGTTCCACGTTCAATACCGTTAGGAAACTGGCACAATCAGAAGTCTTCTGTGACTGGGTTCAAGAGTTGGCTTATTTATTGGCAACATGGTATGGAAGCGATGAAGGCGTCTGAGGGAGGCGTGATTACCCTTTTTCCTCAGCTACCAGCAGTCATAGGAATGCAACAACGGATGACTGGCAAGAAGCGCGTTCCTGTAGTAGCTTGGTTATTTAATGTTGGCACCTGTTCTAGTGGAATTCGGCAGGCGATCGCCCAATATACCCTCAAACACATTGATCGCTTTGTTGTCCATACACGCCGTGAAATAGATATCTATCACCACTGGTTGGGAATCCCAAAAGAGCGTTTTGAATTTGTTCCCTTTCATCAATCAGAGATTCCCATAACTCATCAAGAGAATACGACTCATCCTTTTATTGCAGCACTTGGTTCTGCTCATCGCGACTTTTCCACCTTCTTCCAAGCAGTGTCCAAGCTCAACCTACCAACGGTTGTCGCATCAAGCGAACGTGCATTAGAAGGATTAACTATTCCACCGAATGTGAAAACACCATTCGGGATTGAAAGGCAAGATTGCTTGGATTTAGCTCAACAGGCGCGGATCAATGTCGTACCTCTGCGTCCATTGCCCCAAGTGACAGCAGCGGGACAAATCACTATTGTAGAAGCTATGCTCATGGGACGTGCTGTCATCGCCACCCGTTGTCATGGAGCAGAAGATTATATTCAGCATGGCGAGACAGGTTTGTTAGTTGAACCCCAATCTGTTGATGACTTAGTGCAGGCGATAGAAATGTTATGGAACGATTCAGCACTACGCAACCGTCTTGGTCAGGCAGCTAAACGCTATGCTGAAGAACATTTTTCTTGTAATGCAGCAGGAGCAGCTTTGGGCAGAATTCTAGATAAAGTTGCAGATACTGCAGGTATGTACTAACTTGTACTAACTAATAATGTCTTATGAGTAGACCAATTTTTGTTAAACAGGGATTTACCATAATACGCAAGATTGGTTTTTCCGTTGTTTACTATTACAAAAAGTGGGGGCAAGTCACAAAAAACATTGTGGCTGGCTTGGCTTTAGTGTTACTTTACACAATGTTCAGTAGTTGTTCGCCGTGGTTTGTAAACCAATTTGGCATGGCTAGAAGTGAAGCAGCTACGACTATTGTGCCTCCTTTGTCTACTCGCGGTTCTGCGATTATTGATGCCAAAGGTCGAGTCGCTCTGCTGCGCGGCGTCAACTGGTTTGGTATGGAACTACCAAATCATGTTCCTCACGGACTTTGGGCGAGGGATTACAAAGATATGCTTGCTCAGATAAAAAGTCTGAGCTACAACGTCATTCGCTTGCCCTATTCCGTGGAAGCTTTGCGTTCTAGTGACATCAGTGGTGTTGATTTTTCCATTGGTGCAAATAAAGATTTACAAGGTAAAAATCCTCTGGAAGTCATGGATCTGGTGATCCAGGAGGCGCAACGGCAAGGATTACTGATTCTGCTCGACAGTCACCGCCTCAACGACAAGCTTGAGTCTGAATTGTGGTATAACGATTCCTTTAGCGAGAAAGACTGGATTGACAGTTGGACGCTGCTAGCAAAACGCTACAAAGGCTATAGTAACGTCATCGGGGCAGATCTGAAAAATGAACCTCATGGTCGTGCTAGTTGGGGAACAGGCGATCGCCCAACAGACTGGCGCTTAGCCGCAGAACGAGCTGGAAATAGTATTCTCAGTGTCAATCCAAATTGGCTGATTTTGGTAGAGGGAGTCGTGGGAAACGTGCCTAATCAAAAACAGCCTATCTATGCTTGGGGTGCTAATTTGGAAGGTGTGCGGAAATACCCAGTGCGTTTGAAAGTCCCAAAAAAGCTAGTCTATTCTCCTCATGAGTATGCAGCTCCTCACCTACCGTGGGTTAAAGAACCTATACTTCCTGGTAATTTATATAAACGTTTGGAGATTGGATTTCACTATATTGCGACTCAAGGTATTGCCCCAATTTGGATTGGTGAATTTGGTGGAAATCAAGTAGATACTAAATCTAATGAGGGGATTTGGCAGAGATGGTTTGTTGATTATATCAATCAGAAAAAGCTTAGCTTTACCTATTGGTGCTGGAATCCCAATAGCAAAGATACCGGAGGTATTCTACTAGATGATTGGAAAACTATTAATACTGATAAGCAAAAACTTTTGGCTCGGCTGCTGCGTTAACAAATAAGGTAAGTAGTTGTCACTCGCTGAGTCGCAAAGCGACACGCTGCGCGTTCGCTAAAGGTCATGCTGAACCTAGCGTCCCTTGCACGTGTCATATCATGTCCGGTGAAAGACTTATCATTACAGCAATTTTCAGGTAATTGAACCACAAACTACGGTAAGCTGGTAGTAAAG